>NZ_DASQNA010000040.1 GCF_035645195.1 Paenibacillus sp.
AAGGCGAATTGAGGAATATATCATTTTTTATAACCAAGGACGACCGCAAAGGAAATTAAACAAGCTGACGCCGGTTGAGTACCGACGTCAGCTTGCAGCCTAGGGCTTATTTCCACTGTCCGCTAAATGGGGCCTTGACCACGCCCGGGAGGGGGGTTTTGCTTCGTGTCGGGTCTCTCGGATAGAAGCTCCGGGTTCAGCCGGCGATCGACCGCATCCGCTCGCGGATGGCGTCCGCCGCGGCGGCGCCGGCTCTCGCGGCGACGGCGTCGTAGGCGTGCGCGAGCAGCGGCTTGCGCGTCATGTTATGCGCGTCCGTCGCCAGCGTATGCGCGAGCCCGCGATCGACGAGCCCGTAAGCGAACGCCTGCGCGTCCACGCCGTACTCGCCGATCAGGCTGCCGGCCGACACCTGCGTCCATACGACGCCGGTCGCCAGCATCCGGTCGAGCAGGGACGGCTCGGCGCGGAAAAATCCGTGCCGCTCCGGATGCGCCAAAATGATTTTCGTGCCCCGGCCGCGGAACTCTTCGATGACGTCCCACGTGTCCGGGTGGAAACCTTCCCACGGCTCCTCCATCAGCACGAATTTCGGATTGTCGTTCAAGGGGCAGAAATTGCCGGTGCTCAGCGCTTCGCGAATGAAGGAGCCGTTCTCCAGCCGCAGCTCGTTGCCGTATCGAATCGAGAGCGGAATGCCGAGGCGGTCGAGCTCCGCTTGCAGCTCTTTCGTTTTCGCGATGACGGTGTCCCGTTCTACCTTCCAAACGTTATTGAAATGGGGCGTCGCGACGATCGTGCGCACGCCGTCTTCGACGGCCATTCTCGCCATGGCGACGGCCATGTCGAGGTCCTGGGCGCCGTCGTCCACCCCGTGCAAAATGTGACAGTGAATATCGATCATTCCGGTTTCTCCTCTCGCCTCTCTATTATCTGTCTAGGTTATAGTCATCGTAGCAAAGCGGGGATGAAAAAGCATTACCTTTTTCAACGGCTTCCTGTTGGAAATTGTCGCGCGGAAGGGGTACAATCGTTGGTAAAAGGGTACGCGAGGAGTGGGACGGTTGAGCAAGCAGCAGGAAATTATCGCCGCGTTGGGCGTCAAACCGGAAATTAACGTCGACGAAGAAATTCGGCGCCGGGTCGATTTCTTGAAGGAGTACGTGCGCAAATCGGGCACGACGGGGCTGCTCATCGCGATCAGCGGCGGCATCGATTCCGCCGTGACGGCGGGGCTGTGCAAACGCGCGACGGACGAGCTTCGTTCGGAAACCGGCATGGATTATCGGACGGTCGGCGTGCTGCAGCCGTACGGCGAGCAGGCGGACATTGAGGACAGCCGCTCCGTCGTGGAGGCGTTCCAGCTCGAGCACGCCGTGGAGATGAACATTCAGGAAGCGGTGGACGAAGTCGCGATCGAAACCGAGTATGCGCTCAAAGCGCTCGGCATCCATCGCCACATCAGCAAGGAGGGCAAGGGGAACGTGAAGGCGCGCACCCGCATGGTGATGCAGTACGCGCTGGCGTTCGAGATGAACCTGCTCGTCGTCGGCACCGACCACGCGTCCGAAGCGATCACCGGCTTCTTCACGAAGTACGGCGACGGCGCGGTCGACATTACGCCGCTCAGCACGCTGAACAAGCGGCAGGTGCGGATGCTCGCGAAGGCGCTCGGCGTGCCGGAGCCGATCCTGGCGAAGGCGCCGACGGCCGGCCTCTGGGAAGGGCAGACGGACGAGGGCGAGCTTGGCATTTCGTACGAGGCGAACTCGGATTATTTGGAAGGCAAGCCGATCGACGAAGCGATGCGCTTGAAGTTGGAGCGGCAATACGAGAAAACCGCGCATAAGCGCCTGCCGATCCCCGGGATTTAAGGGGACGGCGGCAAGCCCGACGCCATGGTTGCGTCGGGCTTTTTGCTGCGCGCTTGGGCCGCGGCGGAGGCGGGGCGTTGGTAAGCCCGCATGGCGGTGCCCGTGGCGGGAATGAGCGCCGAATGTCGCTTATTCGGCGGTTGGGCGGCGCGGCGGCGGCGGATTGCAAGGGACCAATGTTCCTTATTCGGCGGTTGGACGGCGCGGCGGCGGTCAGTAAGGGACAAATGTTTCTTATTCGGCGGTTGGGAGGCATGGCGGCAGTCTGTAAGGGTCAAATGTTTCTTATTCGGCGGTTGGGCGACGCGGCGGCGGTCAGTAAGGGACAAATGTTTCTTATTCGGCGGTTGGGCGGCATGGCGGCGGTTTGTAAGGGACAAATGTTTCTTATTCGGCGGTTGGGCGGCGCGGCGGCGGTTTGTAAGGGACAAATGTTCCTTATTCGGCGGTTGGACGGCGCGGCGGCGGTCTGTAAGCGGTTTGGCCGCGGGAGGCGAAATAGTCGGAGAAATTCCGACTATACGAGCCGCGAAGCCCGCGGGAGGCGAAAAAGTCGGAGAAACTCCGACTAAATGGGCCGCGAAGCCCGCGGGAGGCGAAATAGTCGGAGAAACTCCGACTACATGGGCCGCGAAGCCCGCCGGAGGCGAAAAAGTCGGAGAAACTCCGACTATACGGGCCGCGAAGCCCGCCGGAGGCGAAATAGTCGGAGAAACTCCGACTATATGGGCCGGGAGGGTCGCGGGAGGCGAAATAGTCGGAGAAACTCCGACTACACGGGCCGCGAAGCCCGCCGGAGGCGAAATAGTCGGAGAAATTCCGACTATACGAGCCGCGAACGCCGCGGGAGGCGAAATAGTCGGAGAAACTCCGACTAAATGGGCCGCGAAGCCCGCCGGAGGCGAAATAGTCGGAGAACCTCCGACTACACGCACCGCGAAGCCCGCGGGAGGCGAAATAGTCGGAGAAACTCCGACTACACGCACCGCGAACGCCGCGGGCCGCGCCCCGCCTACTGCAGGCGCAGCCGGCGGCGGGCGGCGCCGAGGAACGCCTGCAGCGGCTCCACGTCGAAGTGGAGCGACTCGCGCGGCTCCGGGCGCCGGTACAGCTTCAGGGCGTCAGCGACGACCTCGATGTGCAGCGGCATCGCGGCAAGCCCCCAAACGCCCGCCTCCTCCTTCGACAGCATCGCCCCGTCGGCGTCGAAGCGCATCGCGCGCAGCAGGTTGAGCACGTAGTACACCGGCTCGCGCGAAACGTCGCGGAACGGCACGTCGACGTCGGCAAGGATCGCCGCGCGGACGTCCGCGTCCGGCACCGCCGGCAGCGCCTCCGCCGCGGGCGCGCCGTACAGCGCGACGCCGCGGTCGCGCGCCGCGCGCACATGCGCCGCGAGATCGGCGTCGACGCCGCCCGCGAACGCCGGCAGCGCGGCGAAGCCTGCCCCGTCGTCGGCGCCGTCCCGCGCCGCGGCGAAGCGGCCCCGCCACCCTTCGCTCCAGTGGAAGGCGAACGGGCTCGGATGCCGCCACGGATGAAGCTGCGCGCGCGTGCACAGATGCACCTCCAGCGGGCTCGGATCGCTCGAGCGGCGAAGGAGGGCGTTGGCGAGCGCCGTTTTGGCGTCGTCGTCCACCGCTTCCTCGCACACCGCGAGCACGTCGACGTCGCTGCGCGCCGGCTGGAACGAGTCCGTCGCCAGCGATCCGTGCAGGTAGACGCCGATCAAGTTGTCGCCGAGCGTCTCCCGCAGCTGCCGCACGAAATCCTCCGTTTGACGTTTCGTCGGTTCGGGCGCGTTCGCCCATCCGTATGACATCGTCAACCCCCCTTGGGAAATGTCCCTTTATTTTCGCATATTGTACTATTTTTCGGTACACTGGAAGCAACTATGCGCAACGGAGTGGCGATAAACGAATGATCATCGGCATCGGAACGGACATCATCGGACTCGAACGAATCGGCAAGCTGCTGGAGGGCGCCAGAGGCGAGGCGTTTTTGCGGCGGGTGTTGACCGAGAAGGAACAAGCGTATTTTGTCCAGAAAAGGTTCTCGCGGGCGCGGAGCGTCGAGTTCGTAGCGGGGCGATGGGCGGCGAAAGAGGCGGTGGCGAAGGCGCTCGGCTGCGGCATCGGCGCGGAGCTCGGCTTCTGCGACATCGAGGTGCTGCCCGACGAACGGGGGCGTCCCGCGTGCACCGTGGCCCGCCCCATTGCGGAAGGGCTTGTCGTGCACGTGTCGATTTCGCATGCGGACGGATGGGCGAGCGCCTTCGCGGTGGCGGAACGGCTGTAGAGTCGAAGTCCGAGGGGCGCTTGGTAAGGGGAGACACAGCGCGGCGGGAGCCGAACATGCCGGCAGCCGCGCGCAACCTCTGCGCTTCCCGGTTGGCAAGGACCGCGATCCCCTTTATAATGCGGAGAAACGGTTCGACCGATCGAATGTCGAGGGAGAGCGGGAAACGAAAGTATGGACAATCAAGAAGCGAAGCAATATTTCAGCATAGAGCTGTTGGAATGGTACCGGAAGCAAAAGCGCGACCTGCCGTGGCGCCGGAGCCGGGACCCGTACCATATTTGGGTGTCGGAGGTTATGCTGCAGCAAACGCGGGTGGAAACGGTAAAGCCGTACTTCGAACGGTTCGTGACGCTGTTCCCGACCGTGGAGGCGTTGGCGGAGGCGCCGGAGGACGTCGTCCTGAAGGCGTGGGAAGGCCTCGGGTACTATTCGCGAGCGCGCAATCTGCAGGCGGCGGCGCGGGAAGTGGCGGAAAAATACGGCGGGAAGGTGCCCGACAGCAAGGAGCAGTTCTCCTCGCTGAAAGGGGTAGGCCCGTACACGGCGGGGGCGGTCATGAGCATCGCCTTCAATCAGCGGGAGCCGGCGGTCGACGGCAATGTCATGCGGGTGCTGTCGCGCTATTTCTGCATCGAGGAGGACGTGGCGAAGGGCGGCACGCGCGCACTCATGGAGCGGCTGCAGTACGAGCTGATCCCGGACGGGGAAGCGTCGGACTTCAACCAAGCGATCATGGAGCTCGGAGCGCTCGTCTGCACGCCGAAGTCGCCTCACTGCCTCGTCTGTCCGGTCATGGCGAAATGCGCCGGCCGGCTGGAAGGCAAGGAAGAGGCGCTGCCGATCAAAACGAAGGCGAAGCCGCCGCGCCCGGAATATCGGGCGTGCGCGCTCGTCGTCAGCGGAGACGGCCGCCGCGTGCTGCTGCGCAGACGCCCCGCGCAGGGGCTGCTCGCGGGCATGTGGGAGCTGCCGCACGTGGAATTCGCGGCGGCGGGCTGGTCGCCGGCGATGCCGGACGCGGCGGTCGGCGACGCGCTGGCCGGCTGGCTCGCCGGCGAGTTGAGCGGCTCTCGCGTCGCCGTCGCGCCCGCAGGTCCGGCCGGCGAGGCGGAGCACACGTTCAGCCACATCCACTGGAACCTGCGCCTGCACCGGCTTGCCATCGCCCCCGACGACGCGGCGCTGCCCGACGGCTACCGCTGGGTCGACCGCGACGGCATGGCGCTGCATCCGCTGCCGAACGTGTTCGTGCGCTTGCTGCGCGCGGAAGGCTTTATCGACGATGCCCGCGCCGGCGCATAACGGCAACGAAAAAGGCAGCCCCTAGGGGCTGCCTTTGCCGTATCGATGGAATTACTTCTTCGCAGCTTCGTAACGCGCGCCGACAGCGTTCCAGTCGATGACGTTGAAGAATGCGCTGATGTAGTCCGGGCGCTTGTTTTGGTACTTGAGGTAGTACGCGTGCTCCCAAACGTCGATGCCGAGGATCGGCGTCATGCCTTCCATGTACGGGCTGTCTTGGTTCGGCGTGCTCGTCACGACGAGCTTGCCGGACTTGTCCACCGCGAGCCACGCCCAGCCGGAGCCGAAACGCGTCGTAGCGGCTTTCGTGAATGCGTCTTTGAACGCTTCGTAACCGCCGAGCTCGGTGTCGATCGCGTCTTTCAGCGCGCCGGTCGGCTCGCCGCCGCCGTTCGGGCCGATCGTCGACCAGAAGATCGAGTGGTTGGAGTGACCGCCGCCGTGGTTGCGAACCGCCGTGCGGATGTCTTCCGGAACTGCGTTCAGGTCGGAGATCAAGTCTTCCAGGGACTTCTCTTGAAGCTCCGGATATTTTTCGAGCGCGGCGTTCAAGCTGTTCACGTACGTCGCATGGTGACGATCGTGGTGAATCATCATCGTCGTTTCGTCGATGTGCGGCTCAAGCGCGTTGTTCGGGTAAGGCAACGGTGGCAATTGGTGTGGCATGAGAAGCATTCCTCCCAATAATATGTAATTTAGTATCACGTTCATTATCCCCCAACGACATGAATAAATCAACATTTATGTTTCTAAAGTCGGCGGGTTGAGGCGGGCATACGGCGTGTTTTTCCGTAGAGGCTGCGGCGCAAACCAAGAGTGTTTTTCTTGTAAAGGCATCGACGCAAACTCGGACGTGCTCCGCGCGCAGGCGTTCGTCGGGACATGGAGGAGGGCGGCGCGAAGGCGACGCCCGGAATCAAGCGAGGCAGGAGTCCGTCAGCGATAGAGGCGCCGCTTCATTTTCTCGAATGATCGCGCTCCATCAGCTCGTTAATCACTTGATGATGCAGCGAAACGCCCTGCGAGTTCAGCCACGGGGACACGTCGGCCAACACATAGTGGAACTCGCGAAGCTCCGCTTCCGTCCACTCCTCGAGCGGCACGTCCGCAAGCTCTTGGAGCAGGCGCAACTTTTCTTCCATTCCTCCACCCCCTTCGCGGCGGAAAGCGAATCAACCATGCGTAATATGCACCGTTATCCAGAACTTATACGCCGACAGACTCCGGAGAAACCGTGTAAACGCTTTAAAGTAAGCGCTATCACGAGAAAAACTTATCTATTGTATTTTTATTCACGATATTTTAATATTTTAGGAGGAATTTGCGGAATTTTGTCGTATTTATTCCGTTACGACTTTCGTAAAAGTGGGAGAGAAGCTTATGCACGTTCGTCCGTTTCAGTTGTCGGATTATGCCGAAGTCACGCAGTTGATGGAAAACTCCCTCTCGGAAGCTTGCTTTCACGATACGATGGAGGCGTTCGCCCGCCAACTGTCGTGGGACAGCAGCTTGGTTATGATCGCCGAAGAGGATGGCGCGATTCTCGGCGTCGTCATCGGTACGATCGACAATAACGACGGTTATTACTACCGAATTGCGGTCGATCCGTTCCACCGCCGCAAAGGCGTCGGCAAGACGTTGATCCGGACGCTGCGGGAGCGTTTCGTCGAACGCAAGGTCAACCGGATTTTGGTGCCGGTCGACACCCACAACGAGCCCGTGCTGCCCGTCTTCGAATCGCTCGGGTTCGATATGAACTCCTTCACGACGGCTTTCAAGAAACTTAGCATTGTAGCGGGCACGTAATTATAATATAGTTAGAAACATATATTAAAATTCAAAGCGTATCGGAAGCCGATATGCTTTTTGTTTCTTCGCGCATGGAAGGTGTTTTGCTTATGTCATCGGAGAATAACGTGGTGATCAAAAGCTTTAAGCATAACGGTCACATCCACCGCATCTGGTTCGAAAATTGGCCGGTCCCGAAGGGGGAGCTGCATCCCCTTCATGCGAAGGAGCAATTCCACGTGTATATCAATCACGGCACGCGCATACGGGAGGCCGACGGGAAAGAATGGGTCAGCCGGGTGCCGGGGGTTACGTTCTTTTTGCCGGGGCATTGGTTTAACATCGTGGCGCTGCTCGAAACGACAGGCGTGCGTTATTATTGCAACATCGCTTCGCCGTTCACGCATTACGACAACACGGTGACGTACATCGATTACGATCTCGATGCGATCAAGCTGCCCGACGGCACGATCCACATCGTCGACGAGGAGGAGTACCGCTCGCATCGGGTGCTGTACCAATACCCGGCGCTCGTAGAGTCGAAGGTGAAGGACGGCCTGAACGCTTTGATGAAACGCATGAAGGAAGGAGCGGCTCCGTTCCAGGACGAGGAGGCGCTGCGGTATTACGAGCTGTGGAAAACGAGAGACGACGCAACGCCCGGGTCTGCAGGTTGAGACCGGGGCTTCGTTGTATTTTGGGAAGAATAGCGAATAGGGGAAAACGGGGAAAGGAGGGAAATGCATATGTCGGAACAGGAACGATGGCTCGAGGTGAAACGCCGGCTGCTCGAGGAGGCGCCTAAGCTCGGCATCGACAAGCTCGGCTTCGCGTCGGCGGATCCGTTCGTAGAGTTGCTCGACGTGTTGAAGCGGCACCGCGAGGCGGGGCGGGAATCGGGCTTCGAGGAGCCGGATCTCGAGAAACGGATCGATCCGCGGCTCAGCTTCCCGGGCGGGGAGCCGAGGTCGATCCTGTCGATCGCGATCGCCTACCCGAGCAAAATGAAGTCGCCGCCGAAATCCGAGCCGGGCGCATACCGCGGCATCATGGCGCGGGCCGCTTGGGGAGAGGACTACCATAAGGTGCTGCGCGAGAGAATGGGCAAGCTCGAGGCGTTCTTGAAGACGCTCGTTCCGGAATGCCGTGTCGAGTCGATGGTCGACACGGGCGCGCTCGTCGACCGGGCGGTCGCGGAGCGGGCCGGCATCGGCTGGTACGGCAACAACTGCGCCGTCATTACGCCCGAATTCGGCTCGTGGGTGTTCCTCGGCGACATGATCACGGACATCCCGTTCCCGCCGGATACGCCGGTGACGGACAGCTGCGGCGACTGTACGATTTGCATCGACGCCTGCCCGACGGGCGCGCTCGTCGGCAAAGGAGAGCTGGACGCGAACCGATGCATTTCGTTCGTCACGCAGACGAAAGGGTTCGTCGACGACGAGCTGAAGCGCAAAATCGGCAACCGGCTGTACGGCTGCGACACGTGCCAAATCGTTTGCCCGAAAAACAAGGGCATGAACTGGACGCACCAGCCGGAGCTGCAGCCGGACCCGGACATCGCGAAGCCGCTGCTGAAGCCGCTGCTGCACATGTCGAACCGCGAGTTCAAGGAGCGCTTCGGCGCAAGCTCCGCGGCGTGGCGCGGCAAAAAGCCGATCCAGCGCAACGCGATCATCGCCCTCGGCAATTTCAAGGACGAGAGCGCCGTGCCCGACCTGATCGAGCTTGTCCTGAGGGACGAGAGGCCGGTCATCCGCGGCACGGCGGCGTGGGCGCTCGGGCGCATCGGCGGCGCGGAGGCGGCCCTGGCTCTCCGGGAGGCGCTGGACCGGGAGACCGATCCCGAAGCGGCGGAAGCGATAAAAAAAGCGGTGAATGACGCCTGTCAGGCATGATATGATAGGAACGAAGGTATACGGATAGGACTCGAGGTGCGCAAGGTGAGATACGTTCCGATCGACGATTTGGAGCCGGGGCAATTTTTGGGCCGGACGATTTTTTCCAGCAACGGGACGGTGCTGCTGAACGAAGGCGTGCAGCTGACCGTCTACATGATCAGCACGTTGAAACGGATCGGAGTGACGTTCGTATACGTTCGCGACGAGCTGTACGACGACGTAGACATTCAAGAGGTCGTATCCGAGGAGACGAAGCGGGCGGTCATCCGCCAGATGAATCAAGTGTTCGATTCGGTCCGCTCGGGGAAAGAGTTCAGCACGAAAAGCGTAAGCCTCACGATCGATCAGCTGCTGGAAGACATCATGCGGAACAAAGACGTGCTGGTTCATCTTGCGGACATTCGTTCGAAGGAAAACGCCGACTATCTCCACGCGATGAACGTGTGCATGATGTCGTCCGTCGTCGGCATGAACATGGGCTTCTCGCCGACGCAGCTGAAGGAGCTCGCGATCGGCGCGCTGCTGCATGACATCGGCAAAGTGGGCGCGCCGCCGGACGGGGACGAGGACGAGGATCCTCGCAGGCACCACGCATGGCGCGGCTTCGAGACGCTCAAGGGGAAGCGGGAGTACAGCCTGCTCATCGCGCACGTCGCGTTCCAGCATCACGAGCACGTGAACGGAACCGGCCGGCCGCGGGGGCTCCAGGCGGACGCGATTCATATCTACGCGAAAATCGCGGCGGTCGCCAACGCGTACGATAATTTGGTGTCGAGCTTCGACGAGAACGGCAGGCGCATCCTGCCGCACGAGGCGTGCGAGCGGTTGATGGCGATGGCGGGAAGGCAGCTCGACCGGGACGTCCTTGTCGAGTTTCTGAAGACGGTGTCGGTGTATCCGACCGGTTCCTCCGTGCGGCTGACGAACAAAGAAGTCGGCGTCGTCGTCGGCCAGCATCGCGGTCTGCCGAGCCGGCCGATCGTCCGCGTCGTGAAACGCGACGACGACGAGCTCGAGGTGAAAGAGTTCGATTTGGCGAAGCATCCGACGTTGTTCGTGGAATCGGTCCTCATGTAATGATGTTATTCGAAGACGCCTGCGAGCGTCTTTTTTTTTCGCCAATACTCTGGGGGGCGGCGCGAGATGCTCTACGCCAAATTGCCTAGGGCGATAGCGAGTCGAGTGGTTCGACAGTTTTCGATGTCGACGGCGCAATTTTTTGTTGCGGTATTGATTGTTTTTCTGTTCGTCAGCAGTTCGACTTATATGGCGAACCAATATGTGAACCAAGGTCCGCTCGGCAGCATTCATTTTTTTACGGTCGTTACTTTGGTTTTCTTTCTCCATGCGTTTACCCATATCGGTCAGTCCGTTCTTTTGCGTTCGATCACTCCGGGCGTAATCACATCGGTCGTCGTCGTTATACCTTATAGTTTGGGATTGTATTACGCGTTGCTGGAACATCGAATTATGACGTGGGGCACGATTTGGGTCAGCCTGCCTTTTATGATCTTGATATTCCCCGTATTGTTTTTTGCCCATTGGATCGGAAAAAAGACAGTATGATAGTGATGCTTGTGTAATATAACATTACATTCTTGTGGATAGTAAAGCCCTTAGTTTTATTTTGTGTTAAGTATATTGACATACACATTCATCCTCCGCTATGATTGGGGTAAGTTTTCTAGGGTTCCGCGGCGGCAGCCCGCCGGACAGGTCCGAGAGAAAACGCGCTGCGTGCGTACACGGAGGGACAAAAGCCCGGGAGATATCGTTCTTACGATGTCTCTCCGGGCTTTTTTTCATAAAAACATGAGGGATCGGGAGGAATTGGCATGAGAAAAACAGCGAAGTGGATGGCGGTCTTATTGGCGTTCGGAGCGATGGCGGCGGGGTGCGCCTCCGGCGGGGGAACCGCGGCGCCGGCTGGCGGAGAAGCGGAAAAGACGTTACGAATCGCCTACAACATTTGGGTCGGAAGCGCGGGCGCGTACGTCGCGGACGCGAAAGGATATTTCGAAGAAAGCGGAGTCGACGTCGAGCTGCTGCAGTTTGCGAACCCGACGGAAGCGGCTCAGGCGGTTGTCGCGGGCCAAGCGGACGCCGCGATTACGACGCTCGACACGCTCGTCATGTTGAAAGGGAAAGAAGCGGCCGACAATCCGCTCCAGATGATTCACGCGATCGACGTGTCGAACGGAGCCGACGGCATCGTGGCCGGCGGCGATATCAAGCAGCTTGCGGACCTCAAGGGCAAGCAGGTGGCGGTCACGCTCGGCGCGGTCAATCACTTCCTGCTGTCGCATGCGCTGCAGTCCGCCGGGCTGACGGACGCCGATGTCGAGCTCGTGAACATGGCGCCCGAGCTGACCGGCTCGACGTTCATGAGCGGCCAGGTGGACGCCGCGGTGACGTGGGAGCCGTTCCTGACGGAAGCGCAGCAGAACGGCGGCACGCTGCTGTATTCGACCGCGGACGCCCCGGGCCTCGTCGTCGACGTGCTGATGACGACGCAGAACGCCGTCGAGCAGTACGGCGCGCAGTTCAAGAGCGTGGTGGAGGCGATCGACCGCGGCGTGGCCGAATTCGAAGCGGGCGACGCCGACGCGGACGCGGCGGTGGCCGAGGTGATCGGCAGCAAGCCGGAAGAGGTGAAGGACATCGCCTACGGACTTGAGCTGTACACGAGCGAGAAAGCGAAGAAGATGATGGTGGACGACGCGGCGGCGACGGAAGCGATGATCGGGGTGATGAGCGATTTCTTCCTGGCGCAGGAACTGATCGATGAGGCCGTCGATCCGACGACGGTCATGAATCCGGCGCTGTTCGAATAAACGGAAGAGAGGCGAGCGAAGGATGGAACGATTGCCAGGCAAGGCGGCGCTGCTCATCATCGACGCGCAGGAAGGGTTCCTGCCGGCCGTGTTCGAAGCGCCGGCGGCGATGCGCGGCATCGAACGGCTGCTGACGGCGGCGCGCAAGGCGAAGCTGCCGGTCATATTCACGCAGGAGATGCATCGCAAGGAGGGGGTGGACTTCGGCCGGGAGCTGGACGGCTCGGAGGGGGTGCACTGCCTCGAAGGAACGGAGGACGTCGAAATCGCGGCGGCGCTGCGCCCGCTCGACGGCGAGTACCGCGTCGTCAAGAGGCGATACAGCTGCTTCTTCGCGACGGATCTCGATTTGCTGCTGCGGGGGCTGAACGTGCAGACGCTCATCGTCTGCGGATTTTTGACGGACGTCTGCGTCCATTACACGTGCGTGGACGCACATCAGCACGATTATTATGTTCGGGTGGCGGTCGACGCCGTCAGCGGCTCGACGCCGGAGGCGCACGAAGCGTCGCTGCGGGCGATCCAGTATTTGCAGTCGGCCGCGCCGACGAACGCGGACGAAATCGAGGCGCTGCTCGGCGCGGCAATCGGGAGGTGAAGCGGGAATGAAGCTGTGGATGGAGGGGGCGGTCGCCCTGTTTCGGAGCAGTTTGTATAAAACGGTATCCGCCGTCGTGAGAACCGACGATTTGGTGCTCGTCGTCGACCCGACATGGCTGCCGCACGAAGTGGACGCGATCCGGGAATACGCGGAGAGCGTTCGGGACGGCCTCCCGCTCTATGTGCTGTTTACGCATTCCGACTACGACCATATCCTCGGGTACGGGGCGTTCCCGGGAGCGCGAACGATCGCCAGCCGGGCGTTCGCGGACAGGAGCGAGGAGGAGCGCGAGCAAACGCTCGAGTTGATCCGCGCGTTCGACGACGATTATTATGTGGAGCGCGGGTACGACATGACGTATCCCGAGCCGGATCACGCGATCGCCGGAGAGGGAGAGGCGCTGCGCATCGGGGGGACGACGCTGACGTTCTACCAAGCGCCGGGGCATAACCCGGACGGCCTGTTCACCGTCGTGGAACCGCTCGGGCTGCTGCTCGCGGGCGATTATTTGTCGGACGTCGAATTCCCGTTTGTGTACTACAGCAGCACACTGTACGAGGCGACGATCGGGAAGCTGGACGCGATCCTCGCTCGTCATGAAATCGCCCTGCTCGTGCCGGGCCACGGGGAAGAGACGCCGGACGCCGCCGAAATGAAGCGCCGTCAGGCGAAAGATTTGGCGTATTTGCGCGCGATGCGCGAGGCGGTCGCCGCCCGCGATCAAGCCCGAATCGACGCGCTGATCGACGGGTGCCCGTTCCCGCGCAACCTGCGGAAGTTTCACCGCAACAACCAAACGCTGTTCGAGCGCGAGCATGGGACTCCGCCGACGACATAGGGGCATTCCGCCCCGCGGCAGGCCCTCGGAACCCAATTCCGGGGGCCTTTTCGCGCGACGGCTCTTCCCGGCGCCTCCGCGTTTGTGTCCGCGCTCGTGTCCATGCTATGATGGTAGCAGTTTTCGACGAATCTTTTCTCGTTGGGGTGGATGATTTCATGGCGTGGTATAACATCGTAATTCCGATCGTAACGCTCGTCGTCGGGCTTGTCGGTGGCTTTTTCATAGGCGTGTATTATTTGCGCAAACAGATGGAAGCGATGCAGAACAACCCGGAAATGCTTCGGGAGATGGCGAAGAAGATGGGCTACAACGTCAATCAGAAGCAAATGAACCAAATGCAGCAAATGTTGCGGAACCAGCCGGGACGGCGCCGCAAATAAAGCGAGTTGGATAGGCGGTGGAACGAGTTGGACGCGAATAAATTCGAACCGAGAAATCCGAACGCGGACGTGAAGACCTATATCAATTCGCTGGCGAACGAAAACGCGGAGCTGATCGAGGGACACATCCGAGAAATTCTTCGGTTGATCGGAGAAGACCCGGACCGGGAAGGGCTGGTCGACACGCCGAAGCGCGTGCGGAAGATGTACGAGGAAATTTTCGCAGGCTACGAGGTCGATCCTCGCGAGGTGCTGGGCGTGACGTTCGACGAACGGCACGAAGAGCTGGTCATTGTTAAGGACATCGTATATTACTCGCAATGCGAGCATCATATGGCGCCCTTCTTCGGGAAGGTGCACATCGGGTACATCCCGAGCGGTCCCATCGCGGGGCTCAGCAAATTCGCGCGCCTCGTGGAGGCGATCACGCGCAGGCTGCAGGTGCAGGAGCGCATTACGACGCAAATCGCGGACACGTTCGAGGAAGTGCTGCGGCCGCACGGCACGATGGTCGTCGTGGAAGGCGAGCATCTGTGCATGTGCGCGCGCGGCGTGAAGAAGCCGGGGGCGAAAACGGTCACCTCCGCGGTGCGCGGCCGGTTTCGGACGGATTCGGCGCTGCGGACGGAATTTTTGTCGTTAATACGGGAGTAAAGTTTCAGCGGGAAGCCGGCGCGGTAGCGCCGGCTTTTTGGCGTCGCTCTCGACGCCGAGCAAGCTGCGCTCTGGACGAAGGCGGCCGAAGGGCTTACTATCGATCTAATAGGAAACGACCGGCGTTGGAGCGCTGAGCGGAAAGGGGAACGCACGATGAAAGATAGGATGGAATGGATCGACCGTTACGCAAGGGGGGCGGAGCTGATCGAGCGCGCCGTGCAAGGGTTGTCGGAGAAGGAGCTCCGATACGTCCCCGCCCCCGGGGCGTGGAGCGCGAAGGAGATCGTCATCCATATGGCCGATTCGGAAACCGTCGTCGTCGATCGGATGAAGCGCGTCATCGCGGAGGAGCGTCCTCCGCTTCGAACGATGTACCAAGAGTTGTGGACGCGGCGGCTGCGGTATGCGGAGCTGGACCATCGGCCGTACCTGCCTCTGTTTAAGCTGCTGCGGGAAACGATGGCGGGCGTGCTGCGGACGCTCGACGAAGCCGATTTCGAGAGGGTCGGAGTGCACGACGAATTGGGCGACATTACGCTTCAGGGACTGATCGTCCGTTACGCGGAGCACGCCGAGAACCATGCGGCGCAAATCGAAAGGAACGCCGCGGCGTTCCGCCGGAGCCGGCCATGAGCGCAGCGCCGTCGAGCCGCCCGGCGACGTCCGGAAGCGGCGGCTGAGGCCGAACCGGACGATTCGGCCTGTATCCCGTCCTTGCGGCCCGGCCGGGACCGCCGCTTCAGTACGGCTTCCAGACGAGGCGCCTCGCCTCCTCGAACCGTTCCCCCGCGTACGGCCAGTTGACGACGCGGAACCAGGCGTCGACGTACCGCGCGCGCTCTTGTTTGTACTTTAAGAAATAGGAGTGTTCCCAGACGTCGATCGCGAGCACCGGCACGTCGTCCCACTGCGTCAAGTTTTGGTGCTTCTCGGCTTGCAAAATTTGCAGCCGCCCCGCCCGCGGCGACCAGACGAGCAGCGCCCAGCCGCTGCCTTCGACTTTCTCGGCGGCTGCGGCGAAGTGGCGCCGGAACGAATCGAAGCTGCCGAAGTCGGCCCGGATGCGGGCGGCGAGCGGACCGTCGGGCTCGCCGCCGCCTTCGGGACTCATGCCGAAGAAGTAGACGGTGTGCAGGTAGTGCCCGGCGCCGTGGAAGGCAAGCTCGCGCTCCCAATGCTTCACGAGGGCGAAGTCGTTCGTCTCTCTGGCCTGCTCGAGCCTGCGTTCGGCTTCGTTCAGCCCCTTGACGTAGTTCGCATGGAGGACGCTGTGGTGGATGCGGATCGTTTCCGCGTCGAGGTGCGGCTCCAGCGCGTCGTAGGCGTACGGCAGCGCGGGCAGCGTATGTCCGCCGATCGGCACGGGACCGGGCGGCAGGGCGGCGGGCTCGCTCCAGCCGCCTTCCGGCAGGATGCCGCGCCGCGCGTCCTCGAGGGCCGCGAAGCGGGCGGCCGCGTCGCGCGCCATGGCGGCGGCCGGCCCCGCGCCGTTCGCGCGGCGGGCGAGCTCGAGCAGCGCCGCCGCCCAGCGGCGCGCGCCTTCGGCGGCGCCGTCGGCCAAGGCGGCGAGCTCGCGGCCCACGGCGTCGTCGCGCGGGGCGGCGCCTCCGCCCGCGGCCGCTGC
>NZ_DASQNA010000041.1:300000-421650 GCF_035645195.1 Paenibacillus sp.
TCAAACGTAGAAAAAGACGAACCCAGTGTTCGCGCAGAAATCCCATTATATATTCGAGATACCATTAATAATGAAATTTAACATGAAAGGGGGATCTTACCATGGAATTTTTTTTATGGTACTTACTAGTTATTCTTTTAAGTTTACATAATATATATTATCGGACTATATAATTTTGGACAGAAAAATCAGACATCTTCATTGTACCTACGTTCCATTGCTCGTTGCAAGTCACTGCTAACAATACGATGTATTTGAAAAGTGCTTTTATTATCCTTAAGGTAACGACCCAGCTTTTCTGATTGCCTATATCCTTCAGCATTAAGTCCTCTTTGGCTCCAGCCCCCACGATATCCTTCATCGTCCACACCATGTCTCACAAAATATATAGCCATTCATCTTCCCCCTCATTTTCATCGATACCTACTTAACAATCAGATACCGAACCATACGCTTCCAATACCCGGATAGTCTAGCGCTCTTTGCCCAGTTAACCCAACGAAGCCGCTAATCATTCCGCAGCGGCTTCATGGTGTTGTATTTTGAACTCTTGTACCCGTTACTTCAGTAAAACTACAGATATTCAAACGTCTCATTTGGGTTAGAGGGGAAGTATTTAAATGAGCTCACATTAAATTTCCGGTGATGCACTTATTAAATTCAACTAAATTCTCACCGAGGGCGGTAAAAGGATTTGAAAGATAGATGATGTCATCTTCATCAAAATATTTCTTTAGTGATACAACCTCATTTTTCTCTTCGTCGAAAACATTAATAATGATGTAATCGTTTCTCCAAACCCATTTTTCATGTTCGAACGGGCTGTTATATATAAGCTTTGGCAAAGCCATAGACACATCACTCCCTAGGCCCAAAAAGCATATCCTTATACCCGATTGCCTTAAAGCGGTTCCACCGCCGTACTCTCGTCGCCGTTGTGTAAATCAATCAACCCAAATACATCAAACAATTTCCCGTATAACTTATCGAATTCCTTCAATAACTCATCAGAGTTTTTAGAGTATTTACTCTGATGGTAAAACCTACTACATGTATAGATTAAGATAGCAACGATTTCTTTGGACACCATCTTGTCGTCGCAAACTGTCACTTCATATATATTTAGACACTCATGTAAGGCTTCAATTAAATCTCTGTCAACCAACGCATTTCCATCGCCTCCGTTGTTGCCCCGAAGCTGAAGAACAAGTTCTTTGCATACTGTTTTAATTTTCAACTCTATGTCATAAGGCTGTTCCATATAAACCCTCCCCTATTATGGTTTATGAAGGTCTTGTTTCCATTAGCTTAATCGTTTCTTAAAAATGGAGTCACAAATTCACTACATCCCAGGCTCCGCCAGAACCATGATAGGTCTCAACACTTAACTCAAACTTTCTGTCACATGAAGTACATTCAAACACGTGATATAAAACATCATCTGGCCAAAGCTGACCTTTTTGAAGAGTATAAAAGTCGCAATTACCTTGGATAATCTTCAGTGTTCCCTCACTAAGGATTACCTTCAATTGTTCAACAATATTTAAGTATTCGTATGGATGGACGATTCGAATTTTCTCTGAAAAACCGTCGCACCTACTGCACATTCCATTCCCCCCCTTACTTTTGCCTTTACTGAAGTATTCTTAGGAACGACTGAACTATCCTGCCCGTTACTTCAATGACCTGCGTTAAACGCAACAATGGCGATGGATCGGTCCCATCGCCGCACTTTCGTCATCCGCAAGCGGTACTCTCTATATGCCAGCAGGTAATTTCTTAATTTCAAAATATAACAAAAGAACCCCTAGTATTATCATTACAAAACCAGCAACTATAAAAAAATAATTCTCATACCGACGGTCTTTTGACATGTAGATTGCCTCTATGAATCTCATTCCAACAGCGTTTCCCCAAACGCCTACAATAATGCTCCAAATACCAAGGCTTATTAATTGAGATGAAGTTATGTCAATTATCTTTGGACCAATGTAACGATAGTGAATGTATGAGTATAGAATTACTAAAATAAAATTTATTACTCCTCTTACAGTACCTCTATTCATACGCTCACTCTCCAATGACAAACGGAATAATTGGGCACCAAAATACGTATACGTCACCTAATTGCTTATGGTTACGTTATCCTTTCCGTTAGCTACGCCGGCCAGAAAGTTTTTTAGTCCATCTCCTCTTATTTATCGGGTTAAGTTGTTGTCGCTCGACAACCAGGCAAAGAAGTCGTCGAGCCTGCGCAAGGTAAAGACAGCCGCAGTCACAAGTGGCTGATCCCCGCTTACCCCCCGTAATTTCAAAATAAAGGACATTAGCGCGGTAACATACCGAGCTAATGCCCCTTTTTCTAACGGCACAAATGTGCAGACATATTCGTTCCATTTCCAGTTAACAAGACAGACGATCGTCTAACCAACTGCCTTATTAATCCGGTTTATCTTTCTGGATGATAAGTCAGAACAACGACGCCTGAACCGAATGTCATTGTTTCCGTCAGTTTCAGCACTTTCTTATCGATCCCTTCTCCAAAGAGACGTTTTCCGTTTCCAATCAGAACTGGGAAAACCATAAGCCGATATTCGTCGATGAGGTCAAGCCGGCTCAGCGCTTGAACGAGCTTGCAGCTGCCAAATACCAAGATATCCTTACCAGGCTGCTGCTTCAGCTTGGATATTTCCTCCGTGATATTGCCCTTGATCAGCGATGAATTGTTCCATTCCATTTTTTCCAGGGTTGATGAAATCACGTGCTTGGGGTAATCGTTCATCATTCGGCCATATTCCCCTTCTTGCTCGATCAAATTAGGCCAAGCCGCTGCAAAATGAACATACGTTTCGCGCCCAAGCAGAAGAGCGTCGCTAGCTTTCAGTTCATTGAACTTGAATTTCTTAGTTTCCTCACTACGGAATTGGACCGTCCACTGTGGATTCTCCATGACGCCATCCAGCGATACAAACTCTGATACAACTACTTTTCTCATTTTCATGCTCCTTAATAGTTTCCACTGGAATGACCTTACTCCATTACTGATTTTATTCTCATTTATTTAGACGAAATTCTATTGGAAAATTCATCGGTCTAATTGTTCAGGAAGCTCAAATCTGAAAAACAATTTTACGTTAATAAAATTTTGGATGATCTTTTTGTCGCATTTTCGCAACAATGTCCCCGCTTTCGTGTTCAGTTTATGTCCCTTCATTGTGCGTCACACAGTAAACTTACAGTTATAGAGTCAGGAATAGACGCAACTTTTTCGGAAGCTATGAGGTCTAATAATCGTGGATTTTTTTGGAGGGATCATGATGAAGTTAAAGCCAAGGTTGTTGAAAAAGGCCGGAACTATTGCAATTAGCGCTGTCTTGGTTGGGAGTCTATTGGGGTCCACAGTTTTTGCAGCACAAACGGCTAAAATCTTGGTAAACGGTGTTGAAGTAGTCACGAACGTAAGCCCACAAATCATCAATGGCCGAGTTATGGTGCCCATCAGCTTTGTTGCACGCGCACTCGGAGCAGATGTAGATTGGAACGGCAAAACGAAAACCGTAAACATTAAGACGCAAAACAGTTCATCCGGTGATGATATAATGGTTCAACAAATCCCCCTGCAATCGATCCAGAGCTACATCAATGCCAGAAATACAATCATTTCCTTCCTCAATAAATATGACATGCGGGACCAAACAGGTCGTGAATTGGTCTCAGAAGATTTCGACAGCGACATTTTCCTTCTGGCAGAAGGTGTCGTTATACCCATAGGCGGGATATTCCCGCAGTTTCTTGACTACAAAATAATTGATGCTAAGCAAGATTCTAATAAGTGGATAATTCGTTTAGAGATCTACGAGTATGACCCCCACTCACTTCAGGTCAATTTGAAGCTAGTTGACTTCCATGTTACAGATAATAAAATTTCCGAAGCATGGCTTGCTGGTGATATCAGACAACTTGATGATTACACCGTCTTTCCTGGATTGACGGTTAATAAGTAGAAAAAGGCCGAGTGCGCGTTAATGTCGCACACTCGGCTTTTATTATGTCAACGAACAAAACAAAGAAAGCGGCAGTGACGATCCGCCAGCATGGACAAACTCAAGCTTCACTGGTTCGAGGCAGTCGTTTTTCCGCAATCATCGATTGCTATCAGAAGAAAAAGTGATGGGCCGGCTCTTGCCCCGGCGCTCTCTTTAGCCGATAGTCGGCTATAAAGGCGTATACCCTGTCTTCTCTACGAGTGACTGTCCTTGCGGGGACAAGATCCATTCAATGAAACGTTCCACGTTAGGATTATCGGAATTCGTTGTGACCGCATAGAACACAGCCGTAAGCGGGTACGTTCCATTAGCTATGTTTTCTCTCGTTGGGGCCATGCCATCAATAGACAAGAGGCGGATATTGCCGTTGCACACCATCCCGGTGACGAAGAAAAGGAATGAAAAACCTAGTGCGTTCTTGTGATTTCGGTATTGGGCGGTTTCTGCAATAATGCCGCCCATTCCGTTCACAACGTCTTCTTGGTGAGGCGTTATTAGCGGTTCCCCTGCCATTAATTTTCGCAGCGCAGTTCGGCTTCCGCTCCCCTCCGGGCGTTGAAACGCCCGGATACCGTCATTGCTCCCGCCAACGTCCCGCCAATTCGTGATTTCCCCGCTATTAGCGACCCCGCATTCATGGCGCCCAGCAGCCAGGACATCGACCGGTCGCTGCCCGTTCGGGCAAGCAAATATGGTATCGCCAGTTCCAGCGGACCATTAAGCAGCAAATTCCACCGCCATGAAAATGACAAGCGCGAATAGCCCTTTTCGGCGGGAGATATACGCAAAGCCTTGGAGCGTCTGCTTCCATAGCCGGTTCTCGTCCGAAGCCGCCCCATCCACCTCATGCCTGCCGGCAACTACCGAAATCGGCGACAAAACCGTCCCTGCAACAGCGATCGCGAACGTAACGAGGTCAACCAAAATGATGCCGGGAAGCCCAATCGGTGCATAAAGCAAGCCCGCCAAAACTGGGGCAAGGACGCTGGCCAGCGGGAACATGAGCTCCTTCAGCCCATTGGCCTTATTAAGCTCGCTCTTGGCTACCTGCTCATACGTAACGGCGGCGATCGCCGGTCCTTGTGCGGCCGCAACCCCCCTTGAAGCGTAACGATCGCGTACAATTGCCAAAGAGGATGCCCGTCCGCAATGGCGAACAGTAACACAAGCGTCCCGGCAGCCTGACTGGAATCCGCGAGTATAATAAGCTTTTTCCGGTTAAACCGATCGACCGCGAGACCCAGCCATACGCCGAAGGAAACACCCTGCAATATAAATAACGTGTATAGCGGCGACTTTCGCGCAAACATGATACATCTTCTCCTCTTTAACGCAAACGAAAAAAGCCTTCACCACGAACATGAAAGCTTCGGAAGGTAATCTTAAGGATGTCATTCCCGCTTACGTTGTTAGTTTCGTTATGACGGATGTCGAACGGACGCATAACCGAAACAAGCCTCTATTGACTTACGAATCGGACACGTCGGTTCGGTTCTTATATTCGGTTCATTAAAACACGTCATAACGAACAGCGAGGAGCATTTTGTGTCGATTCCCCTTTGCACTGCTGAACAGTTAATTATGGAGAAATGTACCATGCGTTTTTGTCGGACGACAAGAACTTGATCCTTTTATCTTCGTAAATTGCCCCGAACATGCAAGTGCCGGATGGTAACACGACAGCACGAAACCGTTACTCAGATGGATGTATAGACTAGGCTGCATATCCGGGCGGATATGAGATATCGTCGAAACCGCGCATGCACCGGAAAGGCGCGCCGCGCGTACTTGGCTCTCGCCAAGCAGCGCGGCGCGCTATCGAGCGTTGCGCAGGAGAATCGGCAAGCAACTCGATCGATTCATCAAGCGCAACCTCCAGTCTATTTCGCTCTATCTGTACCTGCCTTCGCCAATACGACCGTGCCGCCGCCGTCTCTCGGGGGGATCGTTATAGTGACGAATCCTTCCCCATCCACCTTAACCTGCTCCCCGGAATACTCGTTAACGAGCGTCGCCCCCGGGGCGAATCCGATCGCTTTAAACTTCACGTGCCTTGCCTCTGTCGTTACATTCAGTCCGACGAAGACGGTCCGGCCCTCGTAACTGCGAGCGAAGACAAGCGTCCCCTCTTCGTCGCTCCCAGCTAACGCGTCGCTATGGGTTCCTTTGGCGAAGACGTCCGAATGGTTCGCCCGGATGCGAAGCATTTTCGTATAATGTCCCAGCAAATCCGCTTCTTCGTCCAACCGATCCCACGGCATGTCGCCCCGGTTTTCGCTGTACTGTCCAGCGGCCATATCGCCCGCGTTTTTCCCTGATCGGCCCAACTCCTCGCCATAATAGATAACCGGTTGGCCTTTCACCGTCATTTGAAGGGCTGCCGCCACTTTGAGCTTCCCTCGGTCCCCTCCGATGCGCTCGGACAAAAATCCGTCTTCATCGTGCGAGCTTAAGAACGAACCGAGCATGGCGGTATTGTCGATCATGTCGTTGCGCGCCTGCAGCCGTTCATTGACATCGAGCAACCCGCTGTTGAGAAGATCTAAAGCAAGCCATTTGAAGTCAAAGTCCAGCAAACTGTCCATTTGCCCGCTGTTGAGGGTTCCCCCTTGATTCGTCGCGCTGCCATCGAAATATTCGCCGATCAGCTTCACCTTCGGGTCGATGGCGGCAAGGCGGTTTTTAAACGCGCGCCAAGTCGTTGCGTCAACGTGCTTCACTGTATCGACGCGGAAATAATCGATCGTGTCGCCTCGTGCGGTGCGAGTCCTCTCAAGCCAACCGGCCTGCCAGTCGATGATCCGCTCGCGAATGGCTGCCTCCTCGGTCTTCAAATCCGGAAGGCCCCAGACCTCGCATTGAATTTCAATTCCGTTCGCGCACGCGACGCCATCCGTGCGGAGCATGCCGTCGAAACGCGCTTTGTCCTCTTCGCTGATGCCGGGGCGATCGTCGTCCGGCTTCAGCCCGTACCCCGCGTGGTTCAGCACGACGTCGACCATCACCTTCATGCCTCGGTCATGCGCCTTTTCCAGCAATTCTTGGAACGTCTGCAAGTCGCCGAGATGCTCGTCGATTTTCGTGAAGTCTTTCGCCCAGTAGCCATGATACGCATATTGGGTGCCGTTAAAGTCAGCGCCTTTATTGAAATCAACGTTATCGACGATCGGCGTAATCCAAATCGTATTGATCCCAAGTCTCTCGAGGTAATCCAGCCTGTCGATGAGCCCCCGGAAGTCGCCTCCGTGGAACGCCTCGGGATGCCCGGGATCGGTCTCCGCCCCATTGTTCGACGGATCTCCGTCCATGAATCGATCCGTCAACAAGAAGTAAATGCGCGCTTCATCCCACGAGAAATCTTTTTTTCCGCTTTTCTTGCCAGGGACGACGACGATGTCGGTTTCGACTGACGATTCCATGCCGTTCTCATACGTAACGATGACGCGGATCGGTTTGCGGCCAGGGGACGTCCCGTCCTTGACGCCGAAGGCGGTTTGCATAAGCTCAAGATCGATTGGAATCGGTTGCTCGTAACCCAAAGCGCTCAAGTCGGCCCGTATCCGTTCGACCGGAACGGTCGCTCCCTGTACGGATACGGTAAGCAGCGCATTCGTGTCGTACGAAATTTGTTTGGCGTTCGTTTCCGCCTTGAGAATCGCCTTCGGGATTTCGTACGTGTAGACGGACTTGCCGTTCGCGACAACCGGGTTATTCGGATCCGTGACGTGCTCGCCTTCGACCAGGAAAGTGTACACATACGTGTGACCGTCCTGCGGCGCGTCGAGCGTATAGACCCAAGCTTCGTTCCATTCATCGTACACGGCATCGTGCTCGACGCCGTCGACGACGGCTTTCACGCCGGAGAGCTCGCCGAGCGTGCCTAAAGCGAATCGATCGCGGTCCCGGTATTGGAAGCGTAAATCGCCTTCCAACGGCTGCGGGCTGCGTATGGAAGGTACCGTAACATAGTCTACAACCCCTGAAGTGACAACTACCTTCTTCACCGCTTCGCTCGGCTGGACCGGGATAAACCGGTCTTGGTCCGTATCTTTGAACGACCAATCCTTCTTCCGTACGATAAAGCCGACGCTCGTCGCTGTCTCGCTGACCGGGATCAAGGCAATGGCCGTCGTTCCGTCGATCGCGGCGAAGTCGACGCTGTGACCGTCATTGTTGCGCAGCCCCGTATTCCACACCCATACGTCCATATCCGCAAAGTTTCCGTCCGGTCGTACATAATGCAGCGCAATCGTGTTCGGCCGCTTTACCTGAAGGGTAAATTCCGTTACGACTTGCCCTGCGGACGCCGTCACCGTCGCCGTTCCTTCGGCGAGCCCCGTAACGACGCCACCAGCGGCAACTTCGGCAACGGCGCTGTTCGAGGAGCTCCACGAAACCGAAATGCCGTTCATCGGTTGCCCGTATTGATCTCTAACGATCGCCGTTAAAGATACGGAATCGCCGGCGTACAAGGACGACGGGCCTTGGATCGCCAGTTGCGTCGGGATCAACTCGCCGACAACGACGTTCAACTCGGCGGTTAGCGTCCCGGCCGACACCGTAATCGTCGCCATGCCGTCCGCAACTCCCGTTACTTTGCCGAGTCCGTTGACTGCCGCGACTTGCTCGTCGCTCGTGACGTACTCGATCGGGACATTCATCGGCCGCCCCTTCTGGTCCAGTACGGCGGCTCGAATAAACTTCGACGTGCCCGGCTCGAGCGCGATCGAAGACGCATCGAGGTGCAGCGTCGTCGCTTCCGGCGTGTACGGCGGTTCCGCTTGATCGTACAGCACCATCATCGATAGCGCTTTTACTATTACGCTACCGCCGCTCACTGTGGCGAGCGTTTCCGTTCCCGCGGCGGATTCGTTCACAACGACGTTCCAGGTGCCGGATGCGCTGGCCGGCAGCGTCACCGTTTGGTCGGTTGTGTTCGCGTTATAAATGACAACGATATTGTTCCACGGATCCTTGTTGGCGTGGTTTTTCAATCGATAAGAGACAACGTTGCCGTTCATTCGGAGCAGTTCGAACCCTTGCTGCACCGCTTCCTTCGTCGACATGCGGAACGCCGGATGTTCTTTGCGAAGCTTCAGAAGACCCTCGTAATAATCGAAAACCGGCGCGAACTTCGTCTTGTATTCCCAACGAATCTCATTAATCGCATCCGGCGATGCGTAAGAGTTATGGTCGCCGAATTTCGTGCGCAGCAGCTCTTCGCCCGCGTGGATAAACGGAATCCCCTGCGCCGTGATCGCAATGCCGTTCGCGAGCAGCGAGCGCTTCACGGTCTCATTGCCCAGCACATGATTCGGATCAACCGCATGATGCGGCGTAGCAGCTGCGACCGCTTCCTCGACCGAGGCGAATTCATCGCCGATCAATTTTCCGTGTTCAATATGCACCCAACCTTCTTGTTCCTCTAGATGCTGCGTCTTGATCACTTTGTCCCAGAGGTTTAAGTTGTCGTGCGCCGTTACGTAATTGATCGTTTCCGTCGGCCCGTCGGTGAAGTCCTCCCAAGATCCCTTCACTCCGGTCACGATGCCCTGTTCGGCACCGGCGGCGCCCGTCGCAAACCCTTTCGAATCGTCGTCGCTTCCGCCTTTGATCGCGCCGCGAAGGTTGTCGTTGAACACCGCGAACGACTTGCCGCGCTGAGTCCCCTTCACCGTGCGCAGCGACGACGGCAGGGCGGACGCATCGCTAGCGACCCAAGGCTCCCCGTACACCAGCATCGTCGGGTGCACTTCCTGCTGCAGCATACGCGTTACTTCCGTCATTGTCGGCGTATCGATCAGCCCCATCAGGTCGAAGCGGAATCCGTCCACATTGTATTCTTCCGCCCAATATCGCGTTGAATCAAGGATATACTTTCGCACCATCGGCCGTTCGGACGCTACTTCGTTGCCGGTTCCGGATCCGTCCGTATATCGGCCCTTTTCGTCCGAACGGAAATAATAACCCGGTACGATCTTGTCGAACACGGATGCCGGATTCGTCTGCCCCGAAGCGAGCGTATGATTGTAGACGACGTCCAAAATGACGCGGATTCCCCGGTCGTGGAGCGCTTGCACCATCTCTTTAAACTCCGTAATACGTGCCTTCGGGTCGGTCAAGTCAGTTGCATACGACCCTTCCGGAACGTTGAAATGGATCGGATCATACCCCCAGTTGAATTTCCGGCCGGCGTACGCCGGATCGTCGACCTTCGTTTCATCGATCGAACCGAAATCGTACGTCGGGAGCAAGTGCAAATGCGTAACGCCCAACTCCGCGAGATGATCTACGCCGGTTTTCGCGCCGGACACCGGATCGGTCGTTCCTGTCTGCGTAAATGCCTTATATTTGCCCCGGTATTCCGACGCGATGCCCGAGCGTTCGTTCATGGAGAAATCTCTAACATGGAGTTCGTAAATGACGGCATCCGTCGGATTGACCATATAAGGCTTCGATTCCGGATTCCAATGTGCCGGATCCGTCGTCGACAAGTCGACGATCGCCGTTTTCAGCCCGTTCGCGGATGCGGCGCGCGCGTATGGATCGTTAGCGTACGTCGTTGTCCCGTCGGCGAACTCCACTTTATAAAGATAATACCGGCCTTCCCAATCTCCTTCGACGGTAGCCGACCATACGCCGGTTGCATTGTCCCTAGTCATCGGCACGAGGCGGTCCGGCGTTTGATCTTCGGCGGCTGCGTTCGCGTAGAGCGATACGGATACGTTAACGGCCGTAGGCGCCCACACCTTGAACGCGCTTGCCTCCGGGCCGTACGTCACGCCAAGATCCGCCCCTGAATAGACGAAGCTGTCCAAAATGCCGCGCATCATGACCCGTTTCTCTTTAAACACGCCTGACGCGTCTTTTACCGTATATACGTTCCTCACGTCGTCAATCGGTTCATCGAGCGTAATTACGACCGCTTTGTCATGCGCTCCCATGGCGGAAACGCCGGCGAGCTTCCGATTTCCGTCCCACGCCTCGAACGTATCGTAACTCAAAGGTTTGTTGGTCAACGTTACTTTTATTTTCCCTGCTTCATCAGCGATCGCACCACGTATTGCCGGATCGGTGAGAGACGGCAGGTACGCATTGTGCAACTCTTCATCGCCTTCCACGACCCATATTTCGCCGAGGCCGCCCGCAGCCGCCATGGAACGGTCGCTGAATTCCTTCTCCGCCCAATTTCCTTTCCTGACGATAAAGTTTAGCTTGCTAACGTCCCCGGCGATCTCGACCTTCATGCGCGCCCACGTTTTACCGTCGATCGTCTCCGTCACAGCCGGGTAACTTTGGCCTTCGTGACCGTCGAGCCATGCCCAAAGATTCCATTCCCCATAATTTTGGTCATAGCGGAAATAATGGACGACGAACGTCGTCGTTTCCGACGCGAGCATAACGGTCGCTTCCGCCGTATAAGTTTTGCCGTCGTTCTCGTAAGTCGCAACGGCTGTCACCGAATCGTTCTCCGCAGGTACGACCGACGGTTGTACCGTGAGCAATCCTGTCGCCGGGTCGATGGTTACGCCTTCCCTTGCCCCTGCGCCAAGACTCCACTCCGCAGGAACAGCCGTTTCGCTGCCGTCGGACGCCAGAAATTTCGCGTTGAATTGCACGGTCTGCCCGGGCGAAACCGTCTCGTCGGCGGGCGCTGCCGTAAGCCCCGGTACGAACAGCAGCGAGTTGCCGTTCGCCGTATTCGGATTCAGCGGGTCGGTAAACCCGTTGTCCCACGAGCCGGATACAGGGAAAAACTTGTATTCGTACCTTCCTGGAGCGAGCGGGATCGTAACGGAAAAAACGCCGCGCTCGTTCTTCGTCATCGCAATGCCTTGGTTGTTCCAACCGTTCATGCTTCCGACCAGATGAAGGGTTTCTCCTGAATGCGTATTGTTGTTGAACGTGACGGTCCCGTCATCGTGAACCACCGGGCTTCGCACGACTTCCGATGAAACTGTATAACTCTTGCTGACGCTTACGCCGTTTCGTTCGGCGGTAATTTCGAATGTTCGACCGGGGACGGCGTCCGAACTTACGAATACGACCCCTTGCGCGTCGACCGTAGCCCAGTCGGGCTGGCTCGACGTCCAAACTACGTTGCTGGTAATTCCTTCCCTCGTTCCGTCCGCCAAAAACCTGTACGCCTCTACTGCCGCCGACCCGCCGGGCTCAACCTGCAGCACATTCGGCTCAATGAAGAGGTAATGCACCGCCGAATTGCCGTCCACAAGCGGGGAACGATTGAAGAGGTCGATGTAGTCTCCGTTCCAAGCGTTCACAGGGCTGAACTTATACTGTATTACGCCGCCTGTCGCTTGTGCGTCCGCCGGGGTAAATGTGTATTGGAACAATTGAACGGTCTCCCCGTTCGCCATGAATGTCCCTAGGTTGGTCATCGGCTGGAACGCGGACCAACCGCCCGCTGCCGGGAAATTACCGTTAATCCAATGCTCATTCGATGAAGCCGTCGTAAAGACGGAAACCGTGCCGTCTTCGTGATACGTCGGGCTTGCGATCGGCGGCAATTCAGGGATTTCGCTCCCGGGAATGCTGATCGTAACTTGAGATCCATAAACGGACTGCCCGTTCGGGGCCCCGCTGACGTTCCAACTGTCGGCGATCGCGTTGCCTTCGGCACGCGGCGCAACGTCGAACGCTCCGTGTTCGGCGCTGTTGTTTCCGCTTAACACCGCAATCGCGCGAATCGTGTCCCCATGCTGCAGGTTGAGCAAAGAAAACGGAATTTTCCCTTCAAACCCTGTCGAACGATTCACCGCAAACTGGGCGCCCATGAGATTGTCGCTGGCGAGCAACGGCGTTCCAAGGTCGGCAGCGGCATACACCGCGGCCCAGTTCACTTCCGAATCGTTCTTTAAGCGCATAACGACATGGAATTGAGGTTTTTCTTCCGCGCCGCCGAAATGAAACTGCGACGCCCACGGGTTGCCGGCGATCCCGGAGTCGGCTCCGTTCACCTGCAACGCTAGATTCAAATACTGCCCATTTTCGCCCCAATTCGGAACGTTCACGGCATCCAGCCAAAAGTATAGGTACTCCTCGTCATTCGTTATGTATAAGTTGCCAATGTCGAACCCGGACCAGCCCGGTTCCGCCGAACTCGCAACGGGCTCCATCGCAGTCCATGCCTCGTCCTTCATCCCGTCTACCGAAAGCGAAGCCGCCTGGGCGACATGGATCGGCCCCAATCCGGAAAACAACCCTGCTAACAAACTGAAGATCAACATGATTGCAATCGCTTTCAATCCTTGTTGTCTCAACATTTTCTCTCCCTTCCTTCTTCACATTTTTGAAAGGCAGTGGAACAAAGTTCAGTTGTGCGCAACCGTTTGCACTAAAAGCCGAAAAATAGGATTGACCGCCAAATGTAATCGTTTCCATTAAGGGAAATTGTACCACTTCCATTAAAAATACGTCAACTGGATCTGGAATATGAAAAATCGTTTGCACAAAATATTCAAAAGGTTCTCTAATGAATGTTTCAACGAAACCAGTCAGGATGTTCTTCTTTGGTGATTACACCATCCAGAGGAAATACCATACGAATAAATTCCCCAGTATCTGCCTCAAGTAAGATAGCTACACCGTCGATGTGTATATACCAAGTTCTATTCCCAGTAGCTTTATTCAAAAAAGTATCTTTATTAAATACTCTCAACTCAACAAAATCAGTGTTATACGTTAGATCTAAATTTCTGTTGACTGTTTGAAGATACACTTTTGCTTTGGTGACCGCTTCTTGTTCATTAAGAATAGGTTTCTGAAATTGGTAAAATCCAAGAGTAAACAGCACTAGTACTAACGTAATGATTGTATAACCGACCTTTTTCATAACACCCCTCCCCTTGATCGGGAGATAAGCAGCCAGTCTTCGATTTTTGTTTGATAAAAGCCGACCTTAGCAGGTCGGCTTCACCGTTCATTCGCTTGTTATTTAACCTATAGATCCAAAAATTTCAACGAGTCGATATCGTCATTATCCACATTACCGTCCAGGGTACCTTTCGGCCACACGTCCAGTTCCTGTTCGTCCGGAATGTTGAGGTTGTTCAAGATACAGACGATGTTACCGAACGGCAGTTCATTCTCCCTTGCGCGGGACGGAATGACATCCATCCAATCGCTCTTGTAATCTTTATCTCGGTAAAACCTGATCTTCCTGTTGGATGGCAGGATGGCCACGATGCCCGAGATCTCGTCATCCCATTCGTCGTCGTCCGGCAGGTCGTGGTCGCTCTTGGGCAACTGGCCCAAATCCGCGATGCGATCGCCGATCGCCTCGGCCACCCATAGTTTGTTCTTCCCGATTGGTTGAAGCACGTGCCCGAGCGCCCTTCTCAAACCGAGCAGCATCAGCGCGAAATTCGCCAAATCGTCCACGCCGTCGACCAGGCTGTACACGGCTTCAATCTGAGCGTTCACTGTTTCCAAAGCCGGCTTAAGCACATCCCAATTCGCGAAGCGGGTAAACGTGGACTGCGGAAGGACGACGAGACGATCGCCCGGTTGGTCCAGGTCGTCAAGCCGATGCTCGGACAGCAGCAGCAGCTCCGGCACAGCGATTGGAAGCTGCGCGATCGGAATCTTCGGAAGGCTGAGCGGAATCGGGTCCAATGTCGGAACGGTAATTATCAAGGAGGCCTCTAAGTAGCGGAACTCGATTTCCGTCTGCTTATCGATGCCTTTGACCTGCGGTATCAGAAGAACGTCGAGCTGAGAATCTTTCCACGGATTGTCGCTCGTGTTGTGGGCGCCTTGACGAAGCCGATACTCATTACTGCCGAGCTCGACGAACTGTCCGCCCGCATCTTTCTTGTACAGCTTCCACTTCAGACGAACCGAAAATTCGAGCGGAATCTCGAACGGCAAACCGGCATCCGCGAACGGCAGCGTGCCCTTGAACAGATGCTCAATGTCTGGGAGCGCTGTTTGTTGAACGCCCGCTTTCGACATCGCGGCTGGCTTGGCCAGAGTAGAGGCCAATTCGGCGATCAGCGGAGTTCCGGGCTGCAGCGTATCCGCATTCCGCGTGACTTGCAGCGATTGCTCGATCAGTCCCAGAAGCTTGTCTTGGAAAGGCAGCAAATTCAGATTCGAGAACGTAAAGGTAAGATCGTCCAGCGAAAGCGGTACGCCATTCAAGGTAGCCGTAACGGACGCTTGAACCTTGCGCGTGAAGGAAGCGGCGCCTCCTGTCCACTCCTTGGGAGGCAGGAACACGAGAGACGTTTGAAGGCTGCTTAGACCTTCGAGCCTTTTGAAGTCGATACCTTCCTTTAACAGAGTCCCCTTGTCGTCCAGCACGCGCCATGCAATCTCTTTGATTTCGAAAGGGATTGTGAGCCCGCCGACCGGCAAACCTCCTGTGATGGGGAACCATTTGAGATCGGGCAGTGTTGACGCGGTGAGCGGGGGCGCGGTTTCGGTCAGATTTTCCAGCGGCGTTACCAGCTTCAGAAGTACCGGCTCTCCCAGGCTGGCGGAGCCTGCTTTGTCCGATTTCACCTGAAATAGCGATTGAATGCGCTCTTTAACAAGCGGTAGCTGCTTAATCAGGAGCTTAATGGGTGGATTGGAGCTCCCGCTTTGTCCATTAATCAGATAAGACACGGTCCCGATCAATTCGAACACTTCGGGTTCTGGAACGGCTTCCTCCGCCGTTTCCACAATCGAAGGCTGGATCATCAGCGTCTGCTCGAACGGATTGCCGGCGTCCGAAAGGAAGAAGTCTTTCCCCAGCGTGAGCTCGACGGGATCAGCCGCTGCATTGGACGTCGTTTGGCGGCTAAGCTTCCAATCGATGCCGGTGATTTTCCACGCATAGGACAGCGCCCCGATATTCAAGCTTCCGAACGGCTGGGACAAATCCAGCAATTTGTGAATGACTTTAAGCTCGAGAGGCTGACCCGGCTGAAGCGTGTGGAAGGAATTCGGAATCAAATCGAAGCCGCCTAGAACATCGGTAAGAACGGAGGTCGCGGACGGAATGATCGTGGTCGGCGTCGTTAACGTGAGCGTCTGCGTTTCGCCATTGCACTCCGTCAATACTTTGGCCGCGGCATACGCTCGATAAGACTCTTCCTGCGGCAAGAACAGGAACCGGGAAGTCAGCTTGTCCAATCCGTCAGGCGCCAGGAAATCCTGGCCTTCGACCAGCTTGATCGGAGCGGCTGCCGAAGCAGAAGCGGCGTCGATCGGTTCTTTGTAAGCTTCCCAGAGGATGGAATGGATCGTTACCAAGGTCGGTTTGCCGTTTACCGGCATCGTCGTTTTAATTGGAAATGAGTCGGTCGAGGCGCCTTCAGGCAAAGACTGCAGAATCGTCGACAGGCTGGCCTGCAAAAATTCCCCGCTGCGCAGCATGTCTGTCGATGTCGACTCTGCTAGGAACGACTGGAAAAACGTTTCCGTAACGGTGGGCAGTAAGGTGATCGTCTCGGGGTCGAAGGTGCGTTGGACGGTAAAGCCGTTCAAGATCACATGGACGGTCGCTTGAAACGTCAACTCCGCTTGTTGTTCGACACGCAGCAGCGGCGTCAACACGATTTCGGTATAATCGCTCGTTCTTATTTCTTGGAGGTTATAGTCCTTCCCCGGGATGAGCTCCGCTCCGGCTTGCTTGATCGATAGAAACGTTTCAAGCTCGTATTGGAAGTCATACGATTTGCCGTAGTGGAATTCGCCGGGTTTCCCCGATTTCGGTTGAACGGAAAAAGCAGGTTTGCAAATTCGATACGTAAGCGCTTGTCCAGGTGCCAGAACACCGTTTGCAGGGTTCAACGTCGTGAAGAGATTCTGCTTCAGGTCGTTGAGGTCGATGGGTCCTTGTGCGGTTGCCATTTCCACATCATTCATCTCCTAACCTCGTATTTTTGGGGCAGTTTCCCTACCTCGTGCCCAATACGATTATAAAGGAAATAAATGGTATTGGTTATGGGATAAAATCCCTAATTTGTTTGAAAGGCACCTCCTATCAGCGTCGACTGCTGAGTACGAGTAGATGATTTCGAGGTCCTACTTCGGTTCATCCCAATTCAGGCGGGTTGGCATCCAACGAAATGCTTGGCAGTTGGATGCCGCTCAAGCCGCCTATATCACATTGGCCATATTCATTATCACCCACAGCAACCAAAGTGCCGTCTGATTTAAGACCGACAGTATGAGCGCACCCCGCCGCTACCGCCACAATATTACGCCAACCGCTTACGTTGCATTGACCATGCTCATTACTCCCCGCAGCCGCCACGGTGCCATCTGTTTTAAGGCCAATGGTATGGTAACTGCCTGCCGCGATCATCATAATACCGCGCCAGCCGCTTACATCGCATTGGCCATGCTTATTCAATCCTACAGCCGCCACAGTGCCGTCCGACTTAAGACCCACGGTATGAAGATAACCCGCCGCTACCGCCACTTTGTCGCGCCAGTTACTTACATTGCATTGACCATACCGATTATTACCCACGGCCGTCACCCTGCCGTCAGATGCAAGACTGACAGTATGCCAGTCACCCGCCGTTACCGCCACCATATCACGCCAGTCGCCTACATTGCATTGTCCTTCATCATTTCGCCCTACGGCTAAAACCGTGCCGTCCGATTGAAGTCCGACGGTACGACGCCAACCCGCCGCTATTTCGACAATACCGCGCCAGTCGCTTACATCGCATTGGCCATGCTTATTCCAACCCACAGCCACCACGGTACCGTCAGACGCAAGACCGACGGTATGGGAATTTCCCGTGTTCGTCGCCATATGAACATTACCAGCAGCTACAGACACAATACCTTGCCAGCTGCTTAGATCGCATTGGCCATATTTATTATCACCCAGGGCCGTTACCATTCCGTCCGAATGGAGGGCAACGGTATGACGGGGACCCGCGGCTATAATGGCTTTGGAGTATCGTTTCGCCTTTAACTTCGCTTCGATGGGTGAATTATAGTCCATGTCTTACCTCCTTAATCATCACTTATTTGACAAGGACGTTTCCTGCAGACGGAAGGTTCCGCTATTAATTCTGATTAACGCAAAAAAAGCGGTGGATCGGCTCCACCGCATTTCTCTCGTATCTGTTATTTCATTCGAGCTACGAAGCTGAGCCGACCGTCGCCTTCAGCGGTCCCTTCCAGCCTCCCGGCACCGTAACGCGGAGCTTGCAACCCTCTAGTTCGGAGGTTACATCTTTGGCGCCTTCCGCCGTCAACCATGCGCAGCCGTCCGGCGCCAGCAGCACGACGACCAACGGCTCCTTCCAAGGCCAATCGATGTGCATATTCAATGTGCCGCCGTCATAGTCGAATCCCGTAATTTCGGCGGCCCCCATGGAGAAATGTCCGTTCGTGTAAGCGACGACCGGCTGGGCGGACGACAACGGAACAATTTTGAGATGGAGAGAAGCGTGAGGAGGCAGTTCGCCGAAGTGTAAGGCTTCCCCCGCTCGAACTTCGCGAATTTCGCCGCTCCAAAACTCGGAGACGTGGAACGCTTCATGCTCCGCGATATAGTCGCTCGGCAACAGTTCCTCCAGCCGGGTTGTCACGGGCGCCGGATCATCGCTCCAATTCACGATGCTGACCGTATGCCATCGGGACAGTCCTGCCTTCCCGCCGTCCACCTCCGTGACCATCGTCCGCGGGTAGCGAACTCCGCTATACATATCCCGCGGAACCGCAGGTACCCCGATCGAGGGGACGATATGGCGCAGCAAGCCAAGCCGGTCGTCGTCGATGTCGTTCATTGGCTCGGAGAAGCACACTAGTCCGCCGCCCCAATATTGGTTAAGCGCTGTGACGCGCGCTTCGTCGTCCGTCAGCTTCCCGAGGCTTAGGTCGAGGGAGCGCAGTCGGTACTCTTGACGACGCACCATAAGCGCATCGGGATCGTTATGCCACAATCGCCCCATCCAATACCGCAGCGTGTTTTGCTTCATCGTGAACGGCGCCACCTGTCCGCCTTGCTTTCCGTCGTGCTCGCTCCACATGCTGAGCACATCGGAACTCGTCCGATGCGCATCCGCAAGTCCGGAAGGCGGGGTGTACAGTCCTCCGCATAGGAGCAAGTACCCTTCCGGTCCGATGCCGCGGCGCACGGCCTCGACCCCCATGCGGTACGCTTCCGCCCGCGTCGTGCCCTCCCGATAAAAACGAACGTTGGCGTCTAGCGCGACCGCCCGCGTAAAGTCAAGCTTATGGTATGTGTAGCCCCAAGCGGTCAGTTTTCTATAGAGATCCTCGATCCATTGAAGGACCTCAGGATGGGTGACGTCCCATACGAGGTTGTCCGTGTTATTCATATAGAACTTCACAGGCTCGCCGTCTTTCCCCCGCAGGAGCCACTCGTCATGGTAGAAGCGCATGTCGCTCCGGGGCTCTACGAGGAACGGCGCGGTCCAAATCCCAGGTCGATATCCCGCCTCCCGGATTCTCCTTGCCGCCGCTTCCATTCCGTCCGGGAATCGGTGGTTCGCCTCCCAGTTTCCGAAGCGCTGCTCCCAGCCTTCGTCGATTTGCACGACGTCGATCGGAATCCCCTTTTCCTTCAAAGCGTCGACGTTAGCGTACACATCATCTTGACTGACGGTGTCCCCGTAGTAGTACCACGTACAGTATACGGATGGAGGGTTCGGCATCGCCATCGTGCCGGTCGCAAGCCGCTTCGCCTGTACGTACTCGTCGACCGCCTCGAACGGCGCACCGGCGTCAAGCCGCAGCCATCCGCCTTCGCGCGCGGCTCCAGCCTCAAGGCGCACGCCGTCGAACAGACAAGAGGCTTCGAGGCGTTCCAGCGAGCTCCCGTCTCTTCCTACCCGAAGCCGACATTCGGCCAGATGCGTCACCGCGTCCACGAAGCCGATTAACAACGAAGGGGAATCCGCTCGCTGCCCCCCGACGATGACGCTTAATTCGTCGCTTACGATCTCGGTCGCGCCCTCGGCCGCTTCCATACGCCTGCCGGATTCGCTCATCCCGGCTACCGCGTCCTGGTACGCTTCGTCGCGGACGCCGAGCACGCATACGGCAGGCAAATCATTTTTCTGACGCCCGTTTTTGTAAAACGTCCATCCGCCCGCGCCGACGTCCCCGATATGCAGGTGTTGCGCACCTTGAACGAGAAGCGGGACGAGACGACGAAGCTTCAAGGCTCCTTCTCCCGCGTTCTGAAGGGTCAGCCGAAGCTCCAACGCGGACGCCGCGCCGACGGCATATTTCAGTTGTCGAAGCAGCGTTACCGTTCCATGCTTGTAACGGTACGTATGGATCAAATATTCCGTACCGTTCTCGTCGCGGAACCCTTCCCGTTCCTCGCCTGCAAGCTTCCAAGCCGCTCCGGAGTGGAATAGGCCGTTCTCGTCCTCCCACTCCGCTTCGAACGCTGCCTGCATCCCGATCCCGGGACCGTTCCATAAGAGATTCCCCGTCTCTCGATCGACGGAAACCAGCCAATCCTGCACTCCCGTTTTCATAGGATCCCACTCCTCGATTGTTCATTTCTCGCTAAGGCATTTCGGCTCCCCTGGAAGACACGTACAATTCGTACCATTCGTCGCTCGTGAGCGTGATTCGGGCGGCAGCGGCGCAAGCCGCGATTCGCGCTGGATTCGAGGTCCCGACAATCGGTTGAATGCCGGCGGGATGACGTAACAACCAGGCTAGGACAATCGCTTCCGGCTGAACCCCGTAATTTTCCGCCAGCTTCTGCACGCACCGAGCCGTTCGGGCGATCCGCTCATCCTCTTGGGCTCCTGGACCGTTCGAATAAGCTCCTTGAGCCAAGGCTCCCCAAGATTGTAACTGAATTCCGTTCAATCTGCAGTACTCCAACGTTCCTTCAGGAAAATAGTCGCCGGCTGCCGCCGTCTGATTTATATGAATCCCCGATTCCAGCCAACCGGTATGCCGAAGGCTCATTTCCAGCTGATTCACGATGAACGGTTCGTCGGTTCCGGACTGCAGCAGTCGAATTTGCCCGGCGCTCATGTTGGAAACGCCGAAATACCGAACCTTCCCTCCGGCTTTCAACGTCCGAATCGCTTCCCCGACCTCATCAGGTTCCATAAGCGGATCCGGGCGATGAAGCAGCAGCACGTCCAAATATTCGGTACCCAGCCGCTTCAATATGCCGTCGACGCTCGAGAGAAGATGCGAAGCGGAAAAATCATACCGCTTAAAGGGAAGTCCGGACCATTCCTTCGCCCGGATCCCGCACTTGGATTGGAGAACGATCTTCTCTCGCAACGAACTATCCTCCGCCAGAATGCGGCCGAACACTTGCTCCGCCTTTCCCAGCTTGTAGATATCGGCATGGTCGAACATGGTAATGCCCGCAGCGATCGCCGCCTCTACGGCGGCCCGTCCATGGCTGACGTCCTGCACATCGATCGGGGCAAGATTTCTTTCTCCGCCAAGCCCCATACACCCAAGGATCAAACGACTAGCCGCTATTCCCCTCTGCTGCAACGGTATAGACTTCATATCGGCTCCTCCCGCCGGGGCGCTTGTAAGCGGAAATAGCCGAATCTTGCCGATCCGGCTACATCCAAGCCACCATATTTACTTTTTAAAGACTTCGTCGTACCTCTTCTGTTCTTCCTCCATAGCGGCAGCCCAGCGGTTCAGGTAGCTTTCTACCGTCTCGGTACCCGCCATAACCGCTTGCAGACCTCCGTTGCCGACTTGATCGAGAATCGTCGAGTAGCCAGGCAGATGGAGCGGCGGATTGATGAACTGCGTCGTCGGGTCGGACAAGGCATCGGCGGACACTTTAATATGCTGCGTATTTTGTACCCACTCGTTCGCCATCGCCTTCTCGTTCGTCGGCAGCTGGCCGATATTTTGGTTCCAGAAGCTTTGCACGTCCGCCGAAATGAGGTAGCTCATGAAGCGCCATGCTTCCTCTGGATGCTTCGTCGTACTGAAGACGCCGTAGCCCGTAGAGTTTCCGCCCTCGATAATCCGTTTGCCGTTAATCGGGGATGGCGGCAGGGATACGCCCGCGAATTGATTCGGCTCGAGCGTCTTATCATGCTCGCCGAAGGAGCCGATGTTATGCTGAATCATAGCGGCAATGCCCGTATCGAACGCCGCCACCATCTCCTTGTACCCGTTCGTGATGTCGCTCTCGGGCGTATACTTCTTATAGAGGCCTAAGTATTTTTCCAGGAACTCGACATGGAGCGGATCGTTTAACGTGCTTTTTCCGTTTTCGTCGAAAAACTCGGAGATCCCCGAATACGAATACATCATCTTCTTCAACTGATGCGCCCCGCCCGCTCCGCCTCGGATGCTAAAGCCATATTGGCGTTCGTCGGGGTTCGTAAGCTTCTCCACAGCCGTGAAGAAATCGTCCCACGTCTCCGGCGCCTTGAGGCCGGCCTCTTGGAACCAATCGGCACGGTACCAAATCATATCGGCGCTTAACGTATTAGGAATGAAATATAGCTTGCCGTCCTGTACATAGCTGCGCACTTCATCCACCGACGCTGCGTTCATGACCGATTTTTCTTCCCACTGATCGTACATGGTATCCAAGGCAAGCAATTTCTCTCTCGCCACGAAGTCTGCGACCCACATAATGTGAAGTCCGCCTACGTCCGGCAAACCGTCGGCCGCGATCGCGACATCGTATTTCTCTTTCGCCGACGCTGACGGAATGCCCACATATTCCACGTCGATGTCCGGGTTTTCCGCTTCGAACGTTGCGATCAGTTCTTCATAATACGGGGTCCGAGCCGGTCCCGAGTTTTCGTCCCAGAACGTAATCGTCACCTTTTCGGGCTGGCTCCCGCCTCCGGCGGCCGCGTTTTGCGAATCCTCGATCACGGTGTCGCTCTGCTGCGTCCCGCAAGCCGTCGCCAGCACGGAGATCGCCACTAAACTTACGCCCAACGTCTTTGTCCTTCTCATCGTAAGACCCTCCTTAGAGTAATAGCTTTTGTATAAGTAACCTCTCGAAAGAGGACTACCTTACCCTTTGACGGCACCGTCGCCGATGCCCTGTACGAGGAATTTCTGGATATACATGAATAACAGCACGGCCGGTACCAACGCGATCATACTCCCCGCCGCCAGAGCGCCATAATTGATGTTGTACTCCCCGAGCATACTGTTCAAACCGACGGGGATCGTAAACATCGTGTGCTTGCTGATAAACATGAGACCGAATAAGAATTCGTTCCATGCATAGATAAATGTGAACGAAGCCGTTGCGACGATGCCGGGAACGAGCACCGGCAGCACGACGTACAGCACGGATTGAAACCGGGTACACCCGTCTACCATGGCCGCTTCTTCCAACTGTTCGGGCACGTTGGAAATAAAGCTGCTCATGAGAATCGAATTGAACGGGAGCTGGAGCGTCGTATACGTTAAGATGAGCGAGAAGTAATTGCCGATCAACCCTGCGTTCTTCAGCATGATAAACAGCGGAATCAGCAGCATCGCCGCAGGCACGAACTGCGTGCATAACAGCAGGAGCATAAACCCGGACTTCCCTCGGAACGAGAACCGGCTGATCGCATACCCGGTGAAAATCGAGATGATTAATACGAAGACGACCGTGACTCCCGCTACGAGCAAGCTGTTCTGGAAGTATGTCGCGAACCCGACATTTTTCCATGCGAACGCGAAGTTTTCGAACGTCAGAGGCGAAGGCCAGTACGCTAATGGCCGTTTTAGAATATCCCCCTCCCTCTTCAAGGCGGTCGCGAGCGTCCAGTATAACGGGAGCAGGATGAACGCCATAAATACAATCAGGGGCACGTACAACGTCAGGAACCGATCCGCCCTACGCTTGATGTACAACATGTCAGGACTCCTTTCCGAACCGGGAAGCGCATAGATACGTAATCGAGAAAAGCATGAGCAGGAAGAAGGAAATGACGGTGAGCGCCGAGCCGTATCCGAAATCCCCGCCCTTGACGGCAAGCTCCACGACATACATGGTCAACGTCGTTGTCGCGTGCGCCGGACCGCCGCCAGTCATGTTAAAGATGAGATCAACGTTATTGAATTCCCATGCCGTTCGGAGCAACGTCGTCAGTACGATCGCATTCTTCAGGTACGGAAGCGTAACGTAATAGAACATCTTGAGCCGGTTCGCTCCGTCTACTCGGCTCGCTTCGTACAATTCATTCGGGATCGCTTGGAGTGCGGCAAGGAACGTGATGGCGAAGAACGGCAGCCCTCTCCAAAGCTCTGCAACGACTACGGCCTTAAACACGGTGGATAAATTCGCCGTCCACGCGACGGGCTGTTCGATCCAACCGAATTTCAGAAACAAGTCGTTAATCAGCCCCATGTGCTCATTGAACATAACCGACCAAATCAGCGACGTAATGACGCCGGAGATCGCCCAAGGGACGAACGCAAGGGATCGAAACAGCCCTCTGAATCGAAACGTCTGATTCAATAGGAGCGCCAGCATCAGACCTAACACGCACTGCAAGGCTACTTGGCTGAACACCCACTTCAAGCTGATGCCCAAGCTCTTGAAGAACAAGGGGTCTTCCATCAACGCTTTCTTAAAGTTCGCGAGACCGGCGAAACCGTTGTAATAAGGCGCGTTAATGTTGTAGTTTTGGAAGCTGAAGTAAAACAAATTGCCGATCGGATAAATGAGAAACGTTGTTAAAAACAAAAGACAAGGAATGATGAACAAGTACGGTACGACAGCCTTGTTCAACCCGGCTTTGCGAGAAGCGGCTCGCTCCGAACTCGTTGAAATGTTGCGCTCTTTCATTTCACTGACCTCCCTTGGAACTGATCTCATCATATCGGAAGGAGGTCTTCAGTTGAATGTAATCGCTTTATCGTTCTGTTTGAATTCTTTTCGTCCTGCAAAAGAAAAAGAAAGACGCATGCGACTATGCGTCTTTCCGTGCGGCGGCGTTGCGGTATTCTGTCGGGGAATACCCTGTATACTTCTTAAACACAACGCTAAAATATTGCGGATTCGGGTATCCCACCTGCTGGGCGACTTCGTACGATTTCAATTCTCCCTTGCGAATGAGTTGGATGGCCTTCTTCATCCGGACCTCCAATAAATAATCCGAGAAGTTGATATCCCTCTCCCGCTTGAATATGATGCTCAGGTAAGTCGGGTTGACATGGACGGCTCCCGCAACTTCCTGCAAGTATAAGTTTTCGTTCGAAAAATGTTGATCGATATACTCCATCGCCTTCAGGACGATTCCCTTCGTTTGCGAATCTCTCACCTTCATCGCGTCTCGGGTGATGGCTTCGATGAAGGAGCGAAGATAGCGGAAGATGTCCGATACGGTCTCAAGTTCCTGAAGCTCCTTACATACGGTGTAGAAATCCTTGTGGCTTTCGCCCTCTTCATCCCATTCCTGCATCCCTTGAAAGACCACGACGGCGATTTCCACCGCCAGAAGATGCACCTGGGACCACTCCAGCTGCGCTTCGAACAGCTTCCGCTCCAATTGGCTCAAGACTCCCAGGGAGTCCTCCGACAGTCCGAGCTTTACCTTGGCGTACAACTCCTTCTTCAGCCCCGCCAGCTGCAGTTCGTTCATATCCGCGAACAACCCTGTATCGTGGACGGTAATAATTTGACTCGTTCCGGCGTAATGGCGATAGGCCAACGAAGAGCGGGCTTCTTGATACGATTTCGGCAGCTTCTCGTGGCCCTCGTACGCCCCGCCCATGCCGATGGTGACCGTCGTCTTCACGTACCGTTTGATTTGAACCAATAGCTCTTCCGCGAACACGTACGCGTTTTCGAACAACCGCTTCGGGTCGTTATCTCCTGTCACGATCGCAGCGATCTCATCGTCCTCGCAATCGAAGGTCAGTCCCAGCTCCCCTAGAAGCTCCCGGGCGATATTGTGCACACAATATTTAATAATTTCCTTCTCCGAATACCTCTTTAGAAGCTCCGGACTAGTCAGCCCGTCGATCTTGATCACCATGACGTGGAAGACGGTCTTATCCAACGGCAATCCAAGGAACTTAATCTCCGAGTGAAAATTCGGCCCCGGCGCGGCCGTCACCAGCTTCTGCAAAAAACGTTGACGAAGAAGCGGCATTCCCTCTTGCACTTGCCGGGTGTACGTCCGTTCCTGTTCGATTTGTGCGCCGAGCTCGATTACTTTCTGAAGCAGGGCCATGTTATGGATCGGCTTAATTAAGTACTCCGAGGCTCTCATCTCGATGGCCCTCTTCGCGTACTCGTATTCTTGGTACCCGGTCAGCAGGATGAGCTTCACCCACGGGTACATTTCGTTCATTCGTTCGGCCAGCTCTAGTCCGTCCATGAACGGCATCCGGATGTCCGAGATGACGATGTCCGGCGTCTGCAGCTTCATCAGCTCCAAGGCCTCTTCCCCGTCGCCGGCCGCACCGACCAATTCGAAGCCGTGCTGCGGCCAGTCGATCCCCTCGCTCAATCCCTTGCGAATAATGACGTCGTCGTCAACGATGAGGATCTTCATTTGTCGTCAACCTCCTGTTTTTGAAGCTTCGGGAGCTTCACCGTAACGACGGTGCCTTCTCCGTACACGCTTTCGATCCCGATGCCGTACGCAGCGCCGAAGTAGCTTTGAATCCGAGCTTGAACGTTATACAGCCCAAACCCTTTGCTATGATCCTGATCAAGCCGCCCCCGAAGCGTAGCTTGGATCGACCGAAGCCGCTCCTCCTGGATTCCCTTGCCGTTGTCCGCGATTCGGAAAATCATGTGTTCGCCTTGCAGCGTCCCCGTCACCGTGATATCCGACAACCCTCGCTTTTGTTTGGCGCCATGATAAATCGCGTTCTCTACTAAAGGCTGCAACAGCAGCTTCAACATGACATACTGATTCAATTCCGGGTCGACCTCGACGCTGTAGCGCATCGTGTCGCTATACCGCTGACCTACGATGTACAAGTAATGTTGAACGAGCTCGACCTCTTCCTGGACGCCGATCGTCTCTTTGCCGTTGCTAAGTCCTAGGCGATAAAAGGTCGATAACGATTCGACCATCGTCATCGCTTCCGACTTGCGGTCCATCGCAATTAATTGATTTAAGGAATGAAGCGTATTATATAGAAAATGGGGCTTGATTTGTTCATTTAATACAGCCAATTCAGCCTTTCTCTTCTGTTCTTGCTCAAGACGTATGTCGTGTAACAGCAATTGGACTCTCTGAATGAGGCTGCCGATTCCCCGGTTCAAAATTCCGATTTCATTGTTCGTTCGTACGTCGAATATCGTGTCCAGCTTTCCGCTTTCGACCTGTTTGACCTTCGCCGTCAGCGTGGAGATCGGTCGCGTCACCGTACGAAGCAGGATATGCGACATGGCCGCCGCGGCGGCGATCACGACGACCATCATGCCGATCGTGAGATATTTAATATAATTAATTTTTTCCAGAATATCGTTCTCGGGAAAAATCGCCGCGAGCCGCCAACCGTTGATCGGGAGGGTATCGTAAATGACCACGGTTCGCTCCCCGCCCGGTTTCGTAAATCGGAACGTCCCGGATGCCGCTTCCCGATTCATCAAGTGGCTTCGAACCTTGTCATCCGGTATGTAAATATCGTCTACGTCTTTAAACATCATCATGCCATCCGAACTCGCCAAAGCTAAGTAGCCATTCTCACTAATCTCTACGAGACTAAGGATCTCACTGAAGAACGCTTCCTTCAGATGGAATAATATGATCCCTTTCGCCTGCGAGGTTTCCGACCCGAACAAGCTGAACACGCTTACGACTTTCTCCTTCTCACCGCCTACATATCGAAAAATGCCGTCCTCGTGTAAATTTTGCCAATGGTAGTCGGCGTTGTCGTTCCGGTAGCGACTTGAATACTCCTCATAAGAAAAGTTCACGTCGGTCAGCAAGTAGTTCACTTTGGTATACGACGCTTTCCCGTCGTTAAAATTCATATAGATGGAGTCGATCATCGAGTAATGCGTCTGATGGATCCGCTCGAATTGATTCGCGACGGCAAGGTACCGGTTGGAATCCAATCCTTCGGTCGAATCTAAACTTGTCACCATTGCGCCGATGCCGGAGCCGTTCACGACAGCGACCAACTCCCCAAAGACGACCAGCAATTGTTCGTTCATATGGCTCTTGGTTTGCACCACAAGATCCGTAATATTTCGGTATGCGTTCTCTTCGATTTGCCGAACGGCCAAGAGATAGGAAGAGGACCCGCTAACGATCACGAATACAACGATCATCGGAAAAAACAAAAGCATGATCGTATGTTTCAGAGAGAAGAACTTCGGCACTTTCATCTAAGGTGTTCCTCCCCAAAGTTTCTATCTATTATAACGTTAGACGGGGCAAATAAGGGGGCACAAACCTCGTTTCCAGCAAAACGCTAAAAATACAAAAATAAAACCTAAAGAGATAAAACGTTCGGTTCGCATTTTTGGCTGAAGGATGATTATGGCATTAAAAACCCTTAATGAAAAAAGTTCAACCAGCAATAGCTGGCTGAACTCTCCTCTTCATGCTATCCCTCGTAATTTAATAACTTACAGGCTATCTTACCTTCATAGCGGGGCGGCAGTATATCATTCGCGTTCCCAAAGGAGATTGCGCAATCTTCGATCGATTAGCCACAGCGCCCCCCAAGCAAGTATGGCGACATATACTGGAAACAGCATATGAGACCACAACGGATTATCCACCCTTAGATGTGCAGCCACTGCGCCTCCCAAGTAGCCCGTGAGCAACAACGCCCCCAGGAACCGCGTTCGCGGCAAAACATATATGATGGTGCAGAGCAAACCTAGAACTCCCATTACTGCAATGTGGTTCTCGGCAAATCCGAGCGCCAGCGTGCCTTCGATCACTGGCTCCGGCTTGGCGATTTTCCCGATCGCATCGAACAGCATGAACAGAACGACGATTCCGCCCATGGCACGCGCTGTCCACAGACGCCCCTTAGAAATGCCGTTTGCGATTGTTATCCCTGTGTTCGTCTTCGTCTCGATCTTCAAGACCGTCATCCCCCTATTCTAAAATTCCTCCGTATATTTTTGAAATTATCCAAAATCGCCTGCCATCCCCATACTGCCGTCTTTCGCTTCCAGCCGGATCGGAAACTTACCTCCAACCCGCAGATCGTTTACCGCATTCGGGGCGTGCCACGTTTCCGAGGCTTGATTCCACTTCGTGATGTGTTCCGGCTCATTCCAGTGCCTCCATACCTTCTCTACCGGCGCTTGAATGACGGCTTGCACGGTAATTTTCGTCGGTTGACTCGTTTCCATCGGAAAAGCATCCTCTCTTGTTTTTGTTCTCACTTATATAGACGAAACCAACCGGCGGAATTCATCGGTCCTATATATTCCTAAGATGTGAATCCCCTAGGGACCCGCGGCAAAAAAAAGAGTCGCGCCACATTGTGGGCAACTCTTTCTTCGAGAGATACGGTTTACATCTCCGTGTAGACCTGGAAGGTCACGCCGAATTTGTCCGTGACGTCGCCGAATCCCGGGCTGAAAGACTCCTCCTGAAACGGCAAATTGACGTGACCTTCTTGCCGCAAAGCATCGAAGATCCGCTTCGACTTCTCTACGTCGTTCGTCGTAATGCAGATCGTCACCCGTTTCCCGGTTTCGATCGGCGAACCCCAAGGCGCATCCGAAAACATCAGCTCCGATTCGCCCACTCTCAGCTTCGAATGCGCCACAAGACTTTTCAGCTCGTCCGTAAACGTATCGGGCATGTTCGGCATGTCCCCGTATGTCGCAAGGGAAACAATCTCGGCACCAATGGTTTGCTCGTAAAACTGAATGGCTTCCTTCGCGCGTCCCTCCAAATTGATGTAAGGGGTAAGTTTCATCGTCATCGTTGGTTCCTCCTAGAGTTTGGTATGAATCCGATTGGCGTACATAACTATAGACGTTCGAGCCGCCGTAAATTCATCGGTACGTTGCAAACTCCGGAGTCAAGATTAGTCGTTCGGATATGCCGTGATACAAATATCCTCTCCGACCAGCCGGGTACTGTGGATCGTAACATTCCAAGCCTCATCAACCGTTTCCACGTCCGTGCCGCCGAAGGGAGTGAAGGAATTGCGTCCTCCCAGTATTTTGGGGGCGATATAAATTAACCATTTGTTAATCAGTTTAGTACGCAAGAAAGATCCATTGATTTCGCTGCCGCCTTCTACCATAAGGTCGGTAATGCCTCTCTGATATAAAATGCTCATCAAGGCATGCAGGTCAAGTCCGTATTCAGCTTGAGGTACAAAAAGAATATCCAGCCCTCTTTGTTTCAATGCGCTCACTTTTTCAGGATCCGCACCCTCTCTCGTCGCAATCCAAGTCTGTGCTTCCGAACAATCGGCCACATGAGCCGTCACCGGTAAGCGCAGATTCGTATCGAGGATGATGCGGGTCGGCTGTTTCGAACGCTCCGGCAATCGCGCCGTTAGGCGGGGGTTGTCCGCCAGCACCGTCTGGATCCCCACCAGAATGCCATCGACTTCGCTGCGCAACTGATGCACTTCCTGTTGTACCTGTGCCCCCGTGATCCACTGCGAGTGCCCCGTATGCGCAGCCAATTTTCCATCCAGCGTCATAGCCACGTTAGAAATAACGAACGGGAGTTGTTTGGTCATGTTGTGCACATATCGCTCATTGAGCAATTCGGCTTCCGCTTCCAACACCCCCACATCCACTCGGATCCCGTGTTCCCTCAACAGTTGAATGCCGCGTCCCGCCATCAACGGATTCGGATCCTGCATGGCGACGACGACACGCGCGACCCCAGCGTTCTTAACCATTTCCGCGCAAGGAGCGGTTCCTCCGACCAGAGAACAAGGTTCAAGCGTTACGTATAACGTGGCGCCTTTCGTATGCTCGCCGGCCATGCGAAAGGCATGAACTTCGGCATGAGGTTCCCCCGCTTTCCGATGGACGCCCATACCGACGATTTGCCCTTCTTTGACAAGAATGGCGCCCACGACGGGATTAGGCGTCGTTTTTCCTTTGGCTGTGGCTGCCAAATCCAACGCCAGTTTCATAAAATGCTGATCATGATTCACCTGCCGCTCCATCCTTCCTGTTCGACGCTTCGGGTCGAGGTCTCGTAAAGGTGACCGGATTTGGCGATTTTCGTTCTCAAGTATCGCTTATTATGCTTCGTGGGAGCCCCCCAAATAGAGACGTGTTGATCGGTAAGAAGCCCTTGCTCTCGAAGGGATTGCAATTTTTTGGGATTGTTCGTAATCAGACTGACCGGCTTGCGACGCATGCTTCGAAGTACGCGAATCGCTTCATCGTAGGAGCGCTGATCGTCGTCGTAACCAAGCTCATTATTGGCTTCTACCGTGTCGTAGCCTTGTTCCTGCAATAGATAAGCAAGAGACTTTGAAAAAAGCCCGATACCGCGCCCCTCATGATTAGCTATGTAAAAAAGAGCCCCGCAACCGTTTTGGGCGATCATGTTCAAGGAACGTTGCATTTGATAGCCGCAGTCGCAGCGCTTGCTTCCGAAAATATCCCCGGTATGGCATATGCTGTGAAACCGGACCAACGCTTGATCGTTGTTAGCAAAGTCGCCATAAACGAGTACGGAAGATTGCTGAGAAGATGCAAAATCAATTTCAGACAGTACGTCGAGAATCTCTCCTTCCAGCGGAGGAATGGTGTTCAGATTTAACCATGTATACCATTGGAAAGTAACTTCTCGACCTTCCAGTTGAACCGGGAGCTGCACGGGGCCAACAAGAACGAGATTCGGGCCGTGGTCTTGTCTCAGGATCTTAATCTTTTCGGCCACCACATTTCTAGCTTGCATCGAAATCATTATTTCATCTCCTTTTCGTCAGTTTTGTTGAATCTTTGGACTTAGTCGTCCCTGCAACTGGACACCACCTTTCTGTCAATATGTTTGTTTAATGGGTTAAAATAAAAAATCCCCACATTCGTTGCCGAAAATGGGGATTTTGAAAAACGGGAATACCCTGAGAGAGGCACCCGGATTTCCAAACTATTCGGCAACTGGCTGGCATAGACTTTGCATTTCGCAACTTCCTTAGCCCCTGTAGCTTTGCGTCGCTAATTTTCATTAGCTTTGCCATTATCGGTTTTGCATTACAGCTACAATGATAATCTTTGCTTTCTATCATTGCAATCTATATTTTACATATATGCCACAGTTTGCCACGAGGCGAGTAACGACTCTGCCTCATGAACAACGGGAACAGCTCCTGATTGATCGCCTGCTGGCAGGAGTCCATTGCCCCAACGAAGATGGTTTACCGTTTTTGCAAGAGTTTATGCAGCACCTGTGTCGCGATCGGGTGAACGCCGTAAGATTGCAGCAATCTCCACGTAACGACGAGGATGGACCCGAGACCGTATGTTTTGCGCACGATCGATCCGCCGACCTGTCCGATCCAACCTTGGAAATACCCGGAGATCACTTCGCCGGACTCCGCAAGTCCGGGATTGCCGAATAGCGGAATCGAACGGCGGCCGCCTCCGATTTTATAATCCGTAAACGGCAGCACGTAATGCGGAATCAGCTCGTCGACCTCCCACCCCATCTCGGGCCGAAGCGGCACGCCTTCGAACCAAGCAACGTCGACAAAATTGAATGAAGAAGCGCGGGGCCAGCTCTCCCCTTCGGGCAAATGCCGGAACGTAAACTGGTCGCGATGGGTCAGCTGCTCTCCTTCCTCCGCCAAGAAAACGGCATATCCCCCTTGCCGTACGAATTGCAGTACGTTCTGGTCCAATCGATTGGTAAGAATGACCGCATCCGTCGACAGTTCCTCTTTCACGGCCGCTCCGTTCGCTTGCATACGCCGTACGAAATCGGAGGAAAGCCGATAAGGCGTCACCTCAAGACCTTGAATACTTTGTTTCGTCGGAGACACGGTTAATTCCTCTTCGTTGCCGGCCGTAAGTTCCGAACCGTTCCACAGCTCGATCCGGAATACGAAAGCGCGTGACGAATCAACTTCCGGCGCATGGAATTGGACCGCGCATTCCAGCCTGCAATGTACGCTTCCATCCAGCCGAACGGGAAATTCCCCGGATAACGCCGTACCCTCGATCTCCCAACGCGCGACCCCCTCGAACGTCAAGCCGTCATGATTGGAAACGATGACGTCCCATGCCTGGTTTTCCCCCGCCCACAGGTTGTGCTTCACGCCGTCGACCATAATTGTCAAGGCGCCGTTAAAATCTTTTAACCGTTCGAAACCGACTTTAGGATTCCGGAGATAATCCAACCATCCGTTCGTCTCCCACTCGATGTCCGTAAATTCCGTCACGACGTAACCGGCTACCAGCGGGCGCTTGCGCATTTCTTCAATGACCGATTTTACGGCCCGGAACATCCTCTGCTGCGAGGCGACAGCTAATGTTTCGTACGAATCGAACGCCCGGTTCAGGCCGAATTTGGCGAAGTTCGCTTCCGCCGTAACCGGTTTTTTATAATCTTCTTGATGGGACTCTTCCCCTTGATTCACGAACCACCACGGTTCCCGATTGCCGTAATGGTCCTTCAGCTTCTGCATACTCGGCAAGCCCCAAACCCCGAATTCCGAAACGATGATCGGTTGCCCGTTCGACCGGCGATCCCCTACAAAATTACGGTCCGGATCCCCTACGACGAATTCGTCCAGATCGCGCCTCCACGCATCGAGTTGGTCGGGACAAACGAAGTAGCGATGATGATCGTTAATATCCGTTTTCACATGCGCCCAGCCGCTGTTGTCGCAGAGCAGGCGCGTCGGGTCGTACGCCTTTAGTTCGTCGTACAATTCCTCCACATGCCTTTGCTTCGCAGGATCTCTGGCGAGATCCCACTCGAGCCCCCACTCCTCATTGTATAGAGACCAAATGATAATTGACGGACAATTATAATCGCGGTCCACCATAGCGAATAAATCGTTGCGAAACCGGCGGGCCCCTGCCGGCGTCCATTTCACGTAATTCGGCGGTTCCGCCCAAATGAGCATCCCCATACGGTCAGCCCAATATAAATATCGCGGAAGCTCCACTTTGATATGCTTGCGCAGCAAATTGAAGCCCATCTCCTTCGCAAGCTGGATCTCCCGTTGAATATATTCATCGGATGGAGCCGTGTAAATCGTGTCCGGGTAGAACGCTTGATCTAACGCACCGCGAATATACAGCGGCTTGCCGTTGAGGACAACCATGCCGTCCGCATACTCGACGCGCCTCATGCCGAACCGTTCCGTCTTAACGTCTATGCGTTCCCCGCCGTCCGCCATCTCGATCCGGAGCTCGTACAAAAACGGGTTTTCGGTATCCCACAGCACCGCGTTCGGAATCTCCACCTCGAAGCTGCCCTCAAGCGAAGCCCCCGCATCGATTCGTCCGCTCGCGATCGTCTCCCCGTTGCCCAGATGAGGGATTACGGCGTAATGAATCTCTCCCGCGCCGCCGTGCTTGGGCGTCCCGCCCAAACGATACTCGACGTTGATCGCGCTCTTGTCGATATCCGGGGTAATCCGAATACGGTCTAAATAAAGGGCTGAGCGTTCTTCCAAATAAACGTCTTGCCAAATCCCGCTCACCCGCGTATACCAGCTTCCTTGTTTCCCGATCGGAATGTCCGCGTTATCTTGCGGGTCGTATACGCGCACGGCGATCATTTGGTCGCCGCTGCTCGTCAAATAATCGGTCACGTCAAATTCGAAAGGCGTAAACCCACCCTCGTGTTCGCCGACGTACCGGCCGTTCACCCATACGCGGGTTGTATAATCAACGGCGTCGAAATGTACGTAAACTCGCTTCTTCTCGCTGCGATCCCCGATTTGGAACGTTCGCTTATACCAAGCGGCCCCGAAGTAGGCGAGATGTTCCTCGCTGCGCTGCCAAATATGGGGAACGGTCACCTCCATACCGCCTTCAGCTGCTTCTAGGTACCAACCGTTCGTTTCCCCTTCGTCTTTCGGATCCGTCGCAAAACGCCACTGCCCCGACAAGCTCCATTGCTTTCTCAAAGTTATCCTTCCACCTTAGCCCCGTTTATTTATCCCTTTATACCGGTCATTGTAATGCCTTTAATAATATGTTTTTGAAACAAAACGAACACCAAAATCGCCGGAACGCTGGCCAATACATTGGCGGCCATCGGCAACGTGAGCTCTTGGGCGTGACTGCCCTGAAAGAGCGGGATGCCGATCGGTAGCGTCATCATCTGTTCGGAGCTGATCGCAAGGAACGGCCACAGAAAGTTATTCCATGAGCTGATAAACGTAAATATGGCTAGCGCGGCTAACGCCGAACGGGATAGCGGTATAAAAATATTGAAAAAAACGCGCAGCACGCCCGCCCCGTCGATCTTCGCCGCCTCGACCAACTCGTTCGGCACGCCGTCGAAAAACTGCTTCAAGATCATGACCCCTAGCGGCGCCGCCAAACTTGGAAAAATAATCGAGCTGTAACTGTTCATCATGCCGTTGTCGATCATCATTTGAAACAGCGGAATGATCGTCGCTTCCGTAGGAACCATCAACCCCGCGAGAATAAGCCAGAAAACGAAATTTTTGCCCGGGAACTTCAATCTTGATAGAGCGAATGCGGCCAATGAAGTTATCAATAACGTCCCGGCTGTCGTAAACACCGCGATCACGGCGCTGTTCCACGTCCAACGCCACAACGCCGCTTTCGTCGTCACGGTGAAGAAGTTTTCGAACGTAAAAGGCGGCTGAATCAGCACGCTGAGGACGGTAACCGGACTGCCCTCCGGTTTTATCGAGGTCAATGCCATCCACAGCAGCGGCACAAGCCAAACGATAATCGTGCCGTATCCCGCCGCGTACAGCAGCCATCTCGAGTTTCGACTGCGTTGTGGTCTGCTTTTCATTTCCGTCCTTCCTTTCACGCGTTAATCCTTTTTGGATAAAAATTTAAATTGGATGACGGCAAACAAAATCATAACGAGAAAAAGAACGTAGGACATTGCGGAAGCGAGGCCCATTTCGTTCGAGCGGTGAAGACCGGTTTCATAAATATACTGAACTAACGGACGGGTTGCGGTTCCGGGCCCTCCTTGCGTCATTAACCAAGGTTGCCCGAACAATTTAAAGGAGGCGATCGACTGAAGTACGATGATAAGCAAGATGACGCCCCTCAGCGATGGGATCGTAATATGCAAAAAGCAATCCCATGCACTGGCTCCGTCGATTCTAGCCGCCTCGTACCAATCGTCCGGAATTTCCTGCAGTCCGGCAAGAAACAACACCATGTTGAATCCCACTGTCCACCACACGGTTGCGATGAGGATGGAAATCCATGCCAAGTTTTTGTCGCTCAACCAAAAAATTTCTTGTTGTACGCCAAGCGAGTGCAAAACGGTGTTCATTAATCCTGTGTAGGGTTGAAGAATAAAGACCCAAATGCTGCTAATTACAGATATGGACAAAATATGAGGCAGGAAGAATCCCGCACGCAAAAACGTCGTCCCTTTCAAACCCGCGTTGACGATGAGTGCCAACAATAAACCGACGACGACGAGTGAAGGCGTGGACAATATAACGAAATAAACGGTATGCCATAACGCTTCCCAAAAATGGCGATCCTGCAGCATTTCCGCATAGTTGGACAAACCGACGAAAACAGGTTCTATGCCGATCGACCATTCATGAAGGCTCATGATGAAGCCCTTGTAAATCGGGTACAGCATAAACCAGATATAGAAGATCAAATAAGGGAGCAGAAATAACAACGCGGCCCCTATTTCCCCTAAGTTCTTTTTCTTCGATTCTGTCGAAATCAAACGGGCACTCTCCCTTCCATACGGGGAAAGACGGGGGTGCTTCCGCTGGAAACACCCCCGTTCCCTTCTATTACTTCGCTAACAAATCGTTCGCGTCTTTCTCGGACTGCGCCAAAATGTCCTTCGCCGTGACTTGCCCGTTCGTCATCAATGTGAAATTCGCCTTCAACATTTCGCCGATCGCGAACGTCTTCTCATGAAGGGGCAAGTAGCTGACATAACTTGCTAGTTCAACGTAATCCGCTCGGTACGGAAGCGCTTTAAACTCAGGGGACTCCAACGCAGCCGGTTTGCTCGGCACATGGCCCGCTTGCGCCCATGTGGCTCCGTTGTCGGCCAGATAGTTGGCGAACTTCGCCGCCGCGACCAATTTCGCGCGATCGTCTTTCGCCTGCGTTGGCACGAACAACGTATGGCTGTCTCCCCATACCGCAGGCTTGTCGTAAATTTGCGGTACCGGCATCACGCCGAATTCTAGATCCGGCACCTTCTCCGTCACGCCGACGTACCAGACGCCGTTAATCGAGAGCGCCGCCTTGCCGCTGTTAAAGATTTCGCCGCCGTTTTTAATGTTCATCGGCCAGAGTTGTTCTTTAATCATCGTTTCGAGCAGTTGAAGCGCCGCAAGACCCTTTTCATTATTGAACGCTGCTTTCGTGCCGTCTTCGCTGATCAGCTGGCCGTTCGCTTGACTATATAACGACCACCACGTCCAGAACGGCTGGTTCCCGGCCGACGTCGTTGCGAAAGGCATCACGTCCGCGGGCACTTTCGATTTGATATCCCGCAAATATTGAAGGAAACCGTCCGGTCCCGGCGGAATGTTCGGCTTGTCGTTCGCGTCGAGCAAGCCGGCGTCGCGCAAAATCTTCTTATTGTAGAACATAATTTGCGCATGCGTATCCAGCGGTACGGCCATATGCTTGCCTTCGCTGATCAGTGCGTTTAAGATATTCGGGTTAAATGAGTTCCAATCGATCCCCGCTTCCTCCGCCACGTCGTCCAAGCTCTCCATGGCGTTGGCGGGAATCAGTTCCGGCAGTTTGCTCGTATGCGCGATCGCTACGTCTGGCCCTTGTTTAGAGGCTACCGCGGTGCGAAGCTTCGTGTAATATTCAGCCGACGGGAAGTTTAACATCTCTACCTTGATGTCTTCTTGGCTTGCATTGAACGCGTCGACCATTGCCTTCATGTAATCTCCGTCGCCGCCGCTCAGCGGGGTCCAATACGTTAAATTTACAGGACCGGCGGGAGTGTTACCGCTTACATTTTTCTCGGTCGTTTCGTTGCTGGAATTTCCGGCAGATGGCTCCGGCTGAGCATTGTTCCCGCCTGAACATGCGGTGAGAACGGAAACGGCCAACAGGAAAGAACCCAGCATTGCACCTACGCTCTTTTTCATGCAAGACCCTCCATATAACAATATTGTTTGTTCCATTACAATATTTATAATAACATCAATAGCTGTTTTATTACAAGTTAATAAATGGCAAAGACACCCCTTTCGGAGTGTCCCTGACAAATTATTTGTTGTTCCCGTATTTAATCCTAAGCAGCAACGCTTGTTCGTAATTGCCGAAGCGTTTCCCGAATAGGTTGATTCCTCCCGCGTTCACGGCGTCCTTCTTCACTCCGAGACGAACCGATACGTACGGCTTGGAAGACAGTTTCAATGCGTCGACGGTGACGTCCGAAATTTGCAGGCCGTCGATAAAGCTTCCTTTTTCGTTAATAAGCCAATGTTTGAGAAGTCCGTACTGTGTATTTCGGGTTGCCCACCAATCTGGAGTCAAGAACCCTTTTTCCCCGCCTAAATCCCCTGGACTGGTCCATGTACCGATTTCCACTCCGTTGATCCATACCGTAATATCCGACGGCCAATCCAGCTTGTAATACGGCGCTTCGGAGCACACCTCCGCGGACAGCTCAAGGTCCTCCGCCACGGCGCCGTACGGGATGCGGTTCGGGAAGCGGTATTCCACATAACCGGTTCGAAACCACAGCAGTTCCGCGTCCTTCCGCGAAGGTTCGAAGAACGATCTAGGGTCGTCCATGATCCCTAGGATGCCGAATTCGCTGAGGAGGCCGCACGTCGGCTCTACTTCGCAATCGGTGTACTCGCCGATGCCCATTTCCATAATAATGTTATTTTCCAGCTGCGGTTCAACCGGTCCAAGATGAATAACGATACGGTCGTACTTTTTCGTATTTACCTTTTGGCTGCCACGGCCGGGCACCATCTCCGTAGAGATGAGTCCGGTATCCTCCAGCTTCTTAACGTTGACGGCCGCCGTAGAGAACGGTATGCCCAACAGCTCGGAAAGCTCGTTGACGTTGAGAGGACCCTGGTTCAGAACTTTCAGCATCTGCACGCGATGCTCGTTCGTCAGCGCTTTGCACACCTCTAGCGCCTCTTCCAATGTAAGCTGCAAAGTCCTCATACCATCCACCTTTATTACAATAATACTTATAATAATATATGATTAACCAACCGGTAGGCAACATTTGGAACATTTAAGGTTCTGTCCGCATTCAAACAAAACCCGCCATCTGTTGGCGGGTTCCGTTCAGATCCTTCTACTCCGTTAAGTCCTTTATTCGTTCTCCCATCACCTGCATCATGCCCCGTAGGACGTCCATGTTTTGAAAGCATAACGAAAAGACCTGCTCTTTATGCAATTCGAGCAGCAGGGTCGGTTCGATCGCCGAACAATCGGCGGACCTCGGACCGCTGTCCAGGATTGCCATTTCGCCGAAGCAATCGCCCTCGCCCAACACGGCAAACGTCATATCTTCGCGATGAACCTTCACAGAGCCTTCGATGATGCCGTACAACGTATCTCCGTAATCGCCCGTACGGCAGATCGATTCGCCCGCCTCCAGCTCCACTTCGTCTACCAACTGTGCCAGCTGCATGAGATCTTCCTCCGCCAGATGCGAGAACAAGTCGATGTGCTGCAAAATGAGTACGCGTCGCAGAATCGAATCCGATTTGGCTTCATCAGCGGTTGCGACAGCCGCCTCCCGGACGGCTTCAGCCTCCGATCCGCGGCGCGCCTGCGCCGAAACCTGCGAGCCTCCTTGCTGCCGAGCCAACAAATCCCTCAGCCGGCGCGACAACCGTTTCATCATTTCAATCGCGATCGACGAACGGTCGAACATGGCCTCGTAGAAATCCTCCGAGCGGAGCGCCAATACGACGACATCCGTATCCGCCTTCGCATCCGCCGAACGTTCGCGTTCGACGAGCAAGCCGGATTTCCCGAAGGATTCGTTCGCCTTGCGCTCCGACAGCTTGACGCCGTCCCGGTATAATCCTACCTTTCCGCTCCGCACGAGGTAGAGAGAATTTCCTGGGTCATGCCTTGTAAATATATATTCGTCCGGCTTGACCCGAATCTCGGTCAGCAGCGCCGCCAATTCGGACAGGTCGCGGCTTGCGAGGTCCTGGAACAAGCTGTAGTTCCGCAACTGCCGAATACGCTCCATATGCTCCTGAAGCTCGCCTGTTTCGTCCTCTCCTCGCGAATGACGGATCACTTGGCGGAGCCATGCGTCGTCCTGCATGCTCAACCAATCCACCTGTTCCTTGATATGGTGTTCCGAACGCGCAGCCGGCGGGATCGCGCCGCTGTCGCTCATGACTCTGGCCAACTCGAGGCGGACGGCGCCTTGCGTCACCTGATCTGCGACTTCCATCGCATTGGCTTGCTGCCGCGCCTCGCCGCTTCGCCAACCGGCATACACGGAACGAATCGTCGCAGCGTCGTACATCAGCCCGAGAACTTGAAACAAACGCCAAGCGATGACGCTTCTGGATTGAATGCCGACGTCGACCATTTCTTTATAACCTTCGATTGCCGAAAGTCCTGCCAACCGTTCGGTCATGTTCCAGTACAACGAAGTTTCTTCCAAGAAGATGTGTTGTAACCGATGCTTCTGCGCTTCGGTCGGTTCATTCCCCCGACGCATGCGGCTCAGCGCTTCCAGCAACCGATTTTTTATCTCGAAGCCGGAGGTCGGGTACATGTCTATCAATAGGCTCATTGCCGCCGGCGTCGCCTTGCGCTCGAATACGGCAAGCAAGTGCAACGGAGCCGAATCTTGGGCGAAATACGGCTGCAGCATCGGAATCAGCGTCTTCTCATCATAAGCCGCCAATGCATCGATGGCATCCTTCCGCGTAGCGCCCTGGTCCACGAGGGGAACCAAGAACGCGATCAACTCCGGTACCTGCAGAACGCCCGCGGATCGAAGCGCCTGTTTGCGAACGCGGGTCGACGGGTCTTGCAGCAACGGAATCAACGGCTTATGGAACTCCTTAATGCCGATGCTCCCGAAGAGCGCTGCTACGGCCGACCGTTCTTCGTCGTCCTCGCTGTCTAACAACCACTTTAATGCGTCTACCGCTTCGAACATGCCTTCGATGCCATAGTACTTGATTAGCCCCGCGATGGCGCTCGATTTGATCTGCAAGTCCGGGTCCTGCAAAGCAGCTGTAAGACGGCCGAAATGTTCCTCTTTCGCGAAGGCCGCCAACGCCATCACAGCGTGGGAGCGCACTCGATCGCGGGAAAGGAGGCGCTCCACTTCGCTTTCCATACCCAGCGGTTTATGCCGTTCGATATAACGCAGCGCCTCGATCGCGACTTCCTCCGAAGGATGCGCGAGGAGCCCCGGAAGATATGGCGCTAGATCGAAGCTATCCATCCTCCCGAGTACCCGAAACGCGTACAGCGCTTGCTGTTTGCGAGGGCTGCGGAGCGCCTCTGCGAGCAGCTGCTTACTGGCCGGATCCATGAAGTCGATTTCCGCCTCGTCGTGTCTCGCTTGATTCGTTTGCAATGAGGCGAGCAGCATTCGCAAGTAGCCGCCCTTGATCCGGATCGCCGCCGCGATGCTGACAACGAGCAGCCCGATAATGATCGCGGCGAACGCCCGTTCCGAGAGGAACGGCGAGAGGAACATGATGCCAATCGCCGCCGCCCCTTTCGCGCCGTTCCGAACGATGCCGTCCAGGAAGCTCTTCGCCTTGTTCCGCCATTCCGGCGCGATGGGGAACATAATGAGCTGATTGACCGAGGAATTGATCGTATCGCCTACGACTTTGTCGCTGCCTTTCACCACGACCGCCATCGCCAAGACCGGAAACAGCAACAACCCGGCGCTTCCCGCGAGAAGGACGACAGGAAAGACGAGAATCGCGGTCGTGACGCCGAACCGAGATATGGTCTTGCCCGCGACGAACAGCTGCACCAGCAATGCCAACAATCCGGCGACGCCGTGGAAGCCGCCCATGAAACCGGCCAATTGCTCGTCGCTCAATTCGTTCCTTAGAATGACTTTGAATTGGTAATCCACGAAAGTAAGCGCCAAGATCAACGCCGCGGACATGATCGCCACATAGGTCAGATGCGGTACGGCTTGAAACAACCCGACCGCCCCGCCCTCGCTCTGCCGTCTCTTCGCGGCGACCGAAGCTTTGCGGGGCGCCGCCTTCGCCGAGCCGCCGAACGCTTCCTCCCGATTGCCGGATCGACGAATCAAGCGGTGGACGATCGCCAGAGCGAGCAGCTGAAGCGCCGCGTAAACAAAAATCAAATTTGCTGTTCCTGTCCATGCAACCGCCAGCTTCAATCCGAAACCGCTTACGATTCCGCCGACGATGCCCCCGCTTCCGACCCAACCGATCATTCGCTTTGCTTTCCGCTGATCAAGCACAGCGGACACGAATTGCCAAAAGCAGACGATCATTAGGAAATTAAAAACATCGTAAGCGACGTAAATGAATGGTAAAACCCAAGCGACCTCCAGCCCGATGCCGGCCCGCGTGAGCAGGACGGCAAGAGCGAGCGAAGGAATAAGCACATAAAGGAGCCGATCCAAGCGAACGCGCGATCCGTATCGCTGGAACAACATGCCCGTTGCGATCAAAGCCGCGGCTTGCGGCAAATACATTTTCGATAGAACGGATGAATCGAAGTAAGTCAAAAACAGCGCATCCGCCGCCGTCCGTCCCACCGTCGAAGCGGCGGAAACGAAGAGCAGATAAATGAACAATAAACCTACTTTGCCGTACTCCTCCTTGTCCTCCGAAATACGCGCCATGACCGTGCTCAGCGGCTTTCCTGCGAAGGTCCTCATACCGGCGTGCCCCTGTCTCTGCAATTAGTCAATTAGTCTGTAAGACTATTAACCTATTATATACAATCGAGAGCTCCCGGCATTAACGATTTTTCTTTGATAGAGGGTTCCGCATTTTTACGGCGCGAGGCGTACGAACACTCGTTTACCGACTTGGAGAAGGGGTTCGTCCACCGCGTTGAGCCGGAACTGAAGATCCGTTACGATTTCCCCATTTACCCGTACCCCTCGATGTTCGATCATTCTTCTCGCCTCGCTTTTTGATTTCAATAGGTTCAATTCCACCAAAGCGTCTAGAAGCGGGGCTTCCCGTTTTCCCCACTTCATGGCAGGGACGAATTCGGGTGTACCGCCTTGTTGGAATACAGTAACGAAATCTTGTTCCGCTTTCTCCGCTTCAACCGCCCCGCAGTACATGGTAACGATCGTTTTGGCGAGCATCATCTTGGCGTCCCTTGGGTGTAACTTTCCCGTTTCTATATTCGTCTTAATGGTTTGCACTTCGGCAGCGGTCAAGTCCGTAACCAATTCAAAATACTTCAACATCAGGTGATCGGGAACGGACATTGTTTTTCCGTACATCGCCTTCGGTTCTTCGTCGATGCCGATGTAATTTTTCTTGGACTTCGACATCTTCTCTACTCCGTCAAGTCCTTCCAAGAGCGGCATGAGCAGCGCGACCTGTTTCTCTTTCCCGAAACGCTCTTGGAAATGTCTGCCCATCAAAATATTAAAGTGTTGGTCGGTTCCTCCCAGCTCAATGTCGCTTTCCAATACGACAGAGTCGTACCCTTGCATAACAGGGTAGAAAAATTCATGCAAGGAGATGGGCTTCCCTAAAGCAATGCGTTCTTCAAAATCGTCACGTTCCATCAGTCTTGCCACTGTAATTTTCCCTGCTAACCGAAGCACATCTTCAAACTGCAGGGACGACAACCACTTTGAGTTGTAGTGAAGCTCGACTCGATCCATATCGATAATTTTGCCGAATTGCTCGAAGTACGTTTTAGCATTATGCTTTACCTCTTCGTCCGTCAATTGCGTCCGGGCCGTGCTTTTGCCTGTCGGATCGCCGATTTTCCCCGTGAAATCGCCAATGATCAATTGGATCAAATGGCCATTGTCCTGAAATTGCTTCAATTTTTTCAGTACGACTGTGTGTCCCAGATGCACGTCGGGGGCGGACGGGTCCAATCCGAGTTTAATTCGTAACGGACGGTTTTCCGAAACGGATTTCGCAATTTTCCATTCTAATTCTTCCGTTGGAATAATGTCTTCTACCCCTTGCGTGTACATATCCAGTTGTCTCTTTACTTCGGCCAATTGTTCATCCGTCAGTTGCTCGAGAAGATTTCTCACCAAGTATTCCTCCTAAAGATAATAAAAAACCACATCCCGGAAAGGGACGTGGTTTATCACGCGGTGCCACCCTTGTTGAAGAACGTTCATTCTTCCACTTCACGAATAACGGCTCGTCCGTCCTTGCCGCGCAACGGCAAAGAAAGCTCCTGGATTGTATTTCGCCCGTTATCTTTGTGTCGATTCGCACCGGCCACCGACTCTCTGTTACAGGGAGATAACGACTACTTCATTCCCAATCATCGCTTTGACATCTATTCGGTTTTATCGAAACCATTTTCCCGAACGACGATCCGAAGCAAGCCGGACATAAATGTTCGTTCGTCGGCGCTAAGCATGGAGACTAATTCCACTTCGCCTTTGTGGAACAACGGGTAAAGTTCCTCCATGGCAATGACGCCTTTGTCGGTTATCGTTACGAAAGTTAATCTTTTGTCCTGACTGTCTTGCTTTCTGAAACAAAACCCTTTCCGCTCCAGCGTGTTCGTAATGTTGCTGATCGTCGCTTTCGAAACTCCGGCCGACTCCGCTAGCTTCCTTGTCTCCATAGACTTCCATATCCAAAGGTCATAAAGTATGGAAAACGCTGTCCATGACAGTCCATGGCTTGAAAGTACCTCGCGCTCCATCTTGTTCCTTAGACCTTGAGCTATTCTATAGATGTTTGTCGCTATGGAAATCGCATTAACGTCGAGCTTCTCCATCGGTACACTGGTTAACCTTTGGATCGTTTCTTTCTCTTCTGGCAGCAGGTCGCCTTCGTCATTGATTAGATGGATACGACCACCTCCATATGTTCGTTAGCTATGAAACGATACTAACAGAAATAAATCATCACCGCAAGCGGGTCATGATTTATCGTTAATAAACTCCTCTGGAACGAGGCCCCCGACCGATTCGGGAAGCCTCGTCTGCCTATGCCTCCGAAGAAATCAACAGATCATACTTGTAACGAAGCAGCTCAAGCGCGTGTTGAACGTCCGTCTCCGAACGCAGATGAACCGAGACCCAGTTCGATTCCGGCAGAACGTGGTGCGGCACCGCTTTGCCGAGCCTGATCGCTTCGTCGCACGCATGTTTCGGCAGGATAGAATCGACCAAAGACACGCCGTGAATATGGCCGATCTCCTTCCCGTTCAAGACGAATTCCGTTCCGCCGAACCGGTGCGGTCGCAGCTCCACGCCGGGCCAGGAACGAACCGTATCGATCAGCGCCGTTCCGTTCGCTTTCGTCATGACGCCATTACCTCCTTACGGCCAACAGCCGAGGCTCGGAACGTCTGCTCGGATCGAACCGCATTCGGTAGAACGCCAGCAGTCCTGCGTGTACAATTAGGAAGCCTAAAAATACGTTGGCGTACATCCCGGCGTTCGCGCCCGCAGCGAGCGGACTCCATCCGGGTGCATCCATCTCGAGCAGCAATCCGTAAACGATCGCGGCCATACCGCCGGCGATAAAGATAGTCATAGAAAACAGCCCCATGCCGATGCCGGCCTGCTCTTTCGGCAGCGTCTTGGACAACGAATTGGAGATGGCGACTTGGATGAACGTTTGGCCGACGTTGCCGAAAATCAGAAACAGCGGAATCGTCCAAACGGGCGCCGCGCCGGAAAACGCAGCGAGCAGTGCGGAACAGAACATGATCAACCCGGAGGCGAGCGTGTACAGGCTGGCGTTCCCTCTCCGGTCCGCCAGCTTCCCGCCCGTGCGGCTCAGCGCGAACGAAACGGTGGCGGCCGGTACGAGCGCAAAACCGATCCATTCGGACCCGAGTCCGTAGACGTCGGCGAGCAGCACCGGAGGCAGCAACGCCATGCCGCTCGAGACGCAGGAAATCAGGGCTGCCATCGCCAATCCGCTCGAGAAGCTCCGGTTCCGAAACAATACCGGCTGCACGAACGGTTCGGACGCGGTCGAAAGCCTCCAAACAAGCAGGCAAAGCATCAAGCCCGCCGCCGCGAACAGCCATTCCGACAAATAGGTTGCGCCGAGCAGCGCGAGCGCGACCGTAGCGGCAAGCAGTGCGCCGCCGGTCCAATCGAGCTTCCCGGGATTCGGGTCGGGCTCGTCGTTCACGTATTTTCGGAAAAACGGCACCAATGCCAGAACGAAGACGGGCGGAACGAACAGCCAGCGCCAATCCAAGACGGCGAGCAGCAGCGCGGCCGCGACGGGTCCGAGCGCGGTGCCGAGCGCCAAACCGGCGGCGGTCATGCTCATCGCCCCGCCCCGCCGCTCCGGCGGAAAGTAACGGATCGGAATAAGCATCGCCGCCGCCGGAACGACCGCCGCGCCTGCCGCCTGCAAGAGACGGCCGGCCAACGCCTGCCAGAACGACGTCGACGCGAAGCCGATCAGCGAGCCGACGGCGAAGGCGATCAGCCCGAAGGTTACCAAATTTTTCAGTCGGTATCGATTCGCCAGTTTTCCATAAAAGACGCTTCCGAGCGCATATACGAGAAGATAGCCGGAAGAAAGCCAACTCGCCTGCGCCAAGTTGATCCGAAATTCCGCTCTCAGTTCCGGCAGTACGATATTAAACGTGAGCACGCTCATCGCGCTGAAGACGGCGGTGATCAGCATGACGTGCATAATGCGGCGGCCGGCAAGTTCTTTGGATGAAATCTCCATGCGGACGACATCCTTTCATTAAATGTTTGTAAGTACTTACTTACACCCTGTGCAAGAAAAAACTAGGGAGACAGCGCCCTAGCGAAAAGATCGACGCTATGCTCGATAAACGTATCGAGCGTAACGTCCGAGTTCGACGACTTCAATAAGTTGCTGCTGAACGCCCCTAAGTTCATCCACATGAACGACATGGCCGTCATTTCCGGATCGATCGGGGCGATTTTCCCTTGTTCGAGGAGCGTCCCGAAGTAGTTCGTCAGCAGCTTCTTCAGCTGGACCGGATGCTGCGAAGCTTGCTCGCGCACTTCCTCGGGCAGCCGGCTGCCGCCCTTTTGCGCGATGTTGATCAGCTTCCGGTTCCGGTTCATGATCGCATGATACGTCCGGCCGATCAAAATCAAATCCGTCCGAACGTCCCACGTTAGGCGCTCGTTGAACAGCTTCGTCATTTCGCCGGCGTAATGATACCGTTCGAACGCTGCGACGAGCAGCGCCTGTTTGCTGCCGAAATGCCGAAACAGCGTCACTTCGCTCACTCCGGCCGCCGCGGCGATCTCCTTCGTCGTCGTACCGTCGTACCCCTGTTCCGCGATCAGGTCAATCGCCGCCAAAATCAATTTATCCCCGGTGCTAGGCGCTTGGCTCACGAATCGTTCCTGCCCCCTGTTTGTAAGTACTTACTTACATCCAATTATTCACAGTTCCGCCCGTACTGTCAAGAAATAAATTAATTCCCCGCAATCTACATATAGTGAACGATGTATCGTGCATCCTCACCCACCCCGCCTAGGAGAGCGGAACTCCGGTTCCGCTGCCACGGAAGGCCCAGAAAATATAACCCTGGGATGGGGCTTACTCCTCGAAAATGAAGGGGTTTTCCACCCTCATCTCTTGCTCCGGCAATTTGTATCCAACCGTAATCCGACGCGAACCCCGTAGCCCAAATAATATTTTGGAATGTACGTTTCCGGCCGTCATGAAACACGAGCGATTCCCCCTCAACCCCGACAACTCTTGGGTAGGATTGGATCAAGCTTTGACGAATGGATCTTTTCAATTCGAACCCGAAGATGGGGTCCGGCTGTTTTCGAAGCCATTTCCCGAACGGAGAATCCGCTGCACACGTATAAATTCCGGCCTTCCCCATCCAATGAAAAATGCTCTTTCCCAGGAAAGTAATCGGAAGGAATTTTACATGATGGCCGATCGATATAGCTGTAGATTTACCTGCAAACGAAAGCTCCACTGCAATTTGAGCGCCGGAATTTCCTCCGCCGACGACAATCGCGTTTCCTGCTTGGAGTTCATCAGGGTTCCGATACTCCGAGGAGTGCAGCTGCACGATGTTCCCGGGAAGTTGCTTCGAGAACGGTGGAATCGAAGGGTTTTGAAAAGGACCTGTGGCCACAATGATCCGATTCGCGGCCATCGTTCCGCGATTGGTCTCTACGATAAACCACCCTTCTTCAACGCGGGTCAAGCAGGTGACTTCGGTTTGGTGCAGGATCGGAAGTGCGAATGTTTCACTGTATAATGCTAAATAATTCGCAATTTCATCCTTCAGGGCATACCCTTCCCGATCTCCGTTAAGCGGCAACCCCGGAAGACTGCTGAACCACCGCGGCGTGAACAACTTTAATGAATCGTATCGAGTCCTCCACGTTTCCCCTGTCCGGCGTCCTCGGTCCAATATAAGAAAATCCCTTTGCATTTGTTTCAGATAATACCCGACAGCCAGTCCGGCTTGTCCTCCGCCAATGACGAGAACATCTACACGGCGAATCTTCGTCATCTCAAATTCCTCCTGCCGATAAACGTAGTCAGAGCAGAAGCGATGACTTCGGCTCCTGCTCCTTCGTTTACTACTTTTCTTTTAACGCAAGCAGCCTCATGCTGTTCAGGATGACGAGGATCGCGGCCCCTGTGTCGCTTAATACAGCGAGCCACAGCGTAAGCCAACCCGGGAAAATCAACGCCAAGGCAATGAATTTGACGACCAGAGAGAATACGATGTTTTGCTTAATAATGGTCGTGGCTTGCCGACTCAGACGGATCGTATGCGGCAGCTTCTCCAGATTATCGGCCATAAGGACGATATCGGCGGTCTCCATCGCGGTATCGGTTCCCGCTCCTCCCATCGCAATTCCGAGATCGGCCGTCGCGAGTGCAGGAGCGTCGTTAATTCCATCGCCGACCATAGCGACCTTATAGCCTTCTTGCTGCATTTGCTTTACGGCGTCCACCTTTTGCTCCGGGAGCAAATCGGCGAAATAACGGGTAACCCCGGCCTGCGAAGAAATGTTCTTCGCGGTCCCTTCATTATCGCCGGTCAGCATAATAAGCTCTCGGACGCCCGCCCCTTTCAGCTTCGACACCGCGTCAACCGTAACGCCGCGGATGGTATCCGCAACGGCGATCATGCCGATCAGCGAATCACGGGTGCCGACCAGCACCAGCGAATTCCCTTCGTTCTGAAGCTGCGCTGATTTCGCCAGAACGGGACCGATCGGTACGTTCATTTCTTGGAACAGCTTCAAATTGCCGGCGAAGTATTCCGTTCCGTCGATCGTCGCTTGTACGCCTTTCCCGACAATGGCTCGGAATCCTTCTCCTTCCCGCATCGGAATGCTTTTCCGAACAGCATGCTGTACAATCGCTTGCGCGATCGGATGCTTCGATTGCTCCTCTAACGTCCGCGCGATCGACAAAACCGTTTGCTCCGGCACGCCATACGCTTCAACGAAGGTCACTTTCGGCTTGCCTTCCGTTAACGTTCCCGTCTTATCGAACGCGATCGCATCGATCTTCCCTGCGATTTCGAGGAAGGCGCCGCCTTTGATCAAAACGCCGTTTTTGGCGGCGTTGCCGATCGCCGATACGATCGCTACAGGCGTAGAAATCACGAGAGCGCATGGACAGGCAACGACAAGAAGCTCTAATCCGCGATAAAACCATTCCGCCCGCGTCCCCCAGCCGAGCAATGGAGGAAACCCGATCACAAGCAGCGCGACAAGAAAGACGACTGGAGTATAAATTGACGCAAACCGATCGACGAACGCCTCCGTTGGCGCCTTCTTCTCCTGCGCTTCTTCAACAAGCTGAATGATTTTTGCGACCGTTGTATCTTCGACTAACTTCGTCACGCGGATTTCTAACGAACCCTCTTCGTTAATCGTGCCTGCGTAAACGAAGTCGCCTTGTTGCTTGTCGACGGGAATGGACTCTCCCGTGATGGGCGCTTGGTTTACGGTGGAAGTTCCTTTCCTCACTTCCCCATCCAGCGGGATTCGTTCCCCAGGCTTTACGACGACCGTCTGGCCGACGGCGACATCCTCCACCGGGACGCGCACCAATCCCTCAGGCTTTTGCACCCAAGCTTCCGGCGGCGTCAAATCCATTAACTTCCGGATGGACTCTCTCGTTTTATCGATCGATCGGTTCTGCAGCACGTTGCCGACTCCGAATAACCATACGACTGTAGCGCCCTCGAACCATTCTCCGATCAGTGCCGCCCCGATCGCCGCAGCGCTCATCAAGACGTTCATATCCAAGGAACGGCTCTTCAGTGCATAATAGGCGCTCTTTACCGGCTTATACCCCCCTGCGATCATGGAAACCAAATACAGGAATGTCGTAACGGTTGGAGAGACGCCGGTGAACGATCCGACGAAGCCCAGAAGCAGCGTAACGCCGGACAACGTAATTAACGCATTCCCGGAGGAGTTCGCCCTCCCTTCCGTCGCCGTTTTCCGTTTCCTAGAGGCGGGCGTTGCTTTGTAGCCGATTTTGGCAACTTCTTTGACAATATCCTCGATCGAGTCATCGTGCTCGATGCGCATTTTCCCCGTCGAGAAGTTGACCTCGACCTGTTTTACGTTCGGCAGTTTCTTCAGATGATTTTCAATGGTGAGTGCGCAAGAGCCGCAGTCCATCCCTTCGATCTCGTAGAACTGCAAGGCCGATCCAGCCGTCCGCACCTCTTCCGCCGCAAAACCTAATTTCTTCACTTCTCCCGGAATCCGATCGAACGCAGCCGCGTCGTCGGCGTATACCTGCATTTTCGAAGTGTTAAAATTTACGGTTACGTCTTGGATGGCGGGAACGTTCTTTAGCCCTTTCACGATGGTATTGGCACAGGATGGGCAGTCCATGCCGGTGATGGTGTAAGTTCTCTGCTGCCCGCCGGTTTCTTTCTTCCCCGCAGCGCAACAGGGGGTTCCCGCATTATTCCCCTCCGCAGTTTGAATGCCGGCTTCGTCACCCGAGCAACAAGAGGATGCCTGTTTCTCGTCTGCTTTTGGGGATGGAGGAACCAATGTGAAATCCAAACTTTTATAGGTAGATCTGCTGCCAGCCGCTGTACTCGGAGCGCCGCAACATGAATCCTTTCGATCTTCGCGACTCATCGGGTTTCGCTCCTTTTACACGAGTATTTTGTTTTCCATGCTATGCTGTAAAGCCATCCATATCAGTTGTTTGACATGTTCGTCATCCAAAGAGTAAAAAACGAGCTTGCCTTCCTTTCGATACTTCGCGAGGCCGAGGTTCCGCAGCAATCGCAAATGATGCGATGCATTCGGGATCGTCGTCCCGATGATGTTCGCAACATCGCAGACGCACAGCTCATCCGTTCGACAGAGCATAAGTGCGATTTTCGCGCGCGTATCATCCGCTAAGGCCTTAAAAATCTTCGTCATCCCAAGCGTATCGTAAGAGGCTAGTTCCTGCTTCAGCCGGGAGACCTTCTCCTCGTCGTAACAAAACACATCGCAAACGTCGCTCATGTTCGGCACCACACATTCTCATATTCGTTTGAATGTAAAAATATCATATCGATGCAGATTATTCAAACATGTATTTAAACGTTCCAACGAAAGAGCCATCTTATTAGCATTTGCCTAATAAGATGGCTCTTCAACAGAAATGATATTTTCGTCTGGGGGAAGTGTCCGTTACTTCTGTATGAGCTGAATGAGATTCCCGCACGTATCGTCGAAAACCGCTATCGTGAATTCGCCCATTGTGGTTGGCTGTATGGTAAATCTTACGCCGCTTTCCAGTAATCGATTGTATTCTTTATGGAGATCTGCGACGCCGAACATCGTTGCGGGGATGCCGTCGGAAAAAATTTTCTTTTGATACTCTTTGGCGGCCGGATGGTCATTCGGTTCGAGCAACAACTCGGTACCTTCTTGGTTTTCGGGAGAAACCAACGTAATCCACCTAAATTTCCCCATAGGAACGTCATGCTTCTTTACAAAACCCAGCGTTTCCGTATAAAACTGCAATGCCTTGTCTTGATCTTGAACGAATAAACTCGTAATAATAATGTTCAACTCGTTTCCCTCCTTTGTTATGGTCAGCGTTACGGCTTACTCAATCCATCCGTTCAGCAAATTTTTAAGCGGTTCGTTGTTGAATCGTAAAATTCGAAACTTCCCCTTCTTTACGGACTTGACGAGCCCTGCATCTTCCAAGAGGGCAAGATGCTTTGCGATCGCCTGACGCGTGATGGGAATGTCGTGCTTCATAATGAGACGCACCGAAAGCTCATACAGCGTCATCTCGTTGCGTTCGCATAATTCGTCTAACATAAGCCGCCGCGTCGAGTCGGCAAGCGCTTTGAATATAACATCTCTATCCTTCGTCATATTTCGAGTATACGCAACCCGTTGGTTGCTTGTCAAGGATAAGCAACTACAGAGTTGCATGATACACAAAAAGACAACCGCATGGGAGCGGTTGGGAGTTACGATCATGATGCCGTTCGTAGGCGACCATCCGGAATCCGCACATCATTGTTGAATAGGAAGCTTAACGGTAACCGTCGTCCCCTCGTTGACTCGGCTCTCGATCTGAATCGTGCCATTGTGCTCCTTGACGATCTTAAAACAAATCATAAGACCGAGCCCCGTGCCTTTCCCCTTGAGACTATAGAACGGCTCTCCAAGATGTGCCAGCCGATCCGCAGGAATCCCGCATCCGTCGTCGTTTATCGTAATAACCGCTTGGCCATCGTTCGTTCGAGACAGCTTGATGCGAACCGTTCCGCCGTCTGGCAGAGCTTCAATAGCATTTTTAATAATATTGGTAAACGCCTGCTTCAAATGATTCCCTTCACCGTAGATGTATTCCGGATCGAAATCGGTTTTCACCTCGATTTGCACATTGTTCAAGGTCGCCTGCGGTTCCAGCAGCTTCGAGGCGGCTTTCACGAGGCTTACGATATCGGCTTTTTGGAAGGATACCGCCTGCGGCTTCGCGACCATCAAAAATTCATTGGTAATCTCTTCGATCCGTTCGATCTCGCTGAGCAGAATATCATGATACTGGCTGTACTTTCCGGAGCTCGACTCTTTCATCAAGGAGATGAAGCCTTTGATCGTGGTCAGAGGGTTTCGGATTTCGTGGGCGATGCCCGCGGCCAGTTCCCCAAGAACGGACAGCTGTTCGGCTTTGCGCAGCAGCTGTTCCGTTTGCATGCGGTCGGATATGTTACGAGAGAACAAAAGCAGCTCCGTAACTTCCCCTTTCTCGTTCTTAATCGCCTTCCCTACCGATTCGAACCAAACATAGATGCCGTCTTTATGGAGAATTCGATACACGCAATTGGTCATTTGGAGGTCCTTGAGTATATTTCCGTGGCTCTCCATAATAAGCGGGATATCTTCGGGGTGAAAGATATCATAAGGGAATATCGACCGCATTTCATCCGGCTCGTACCCAAGATGCGACTTGCATGAAGCGCTTACAAATGTATAGCTTCCATCCGGTTTGTGGCGAGTGATTACATCGACCGAATGCTCGGTCAACAAACGGTACTGTTGTTCGTAAAGCAAATGGGCGCTGATGTCCATCAAATTGTAAAGAAAGCACGACTCCCCGCCGCATCCGTTCATTACGGAAACATTCACCAATACCCAAATGGGATGACCTTCCCTGTGGATCAGGCGAAGCATATGCGGTTTGTCGTGGGGCGTTGCCTCTTGCACTTGTTCGACATGCTGTTGATGGACCTGCAGATCAAGGGGACATACCATCTCTTTAAGATGGCGATGAAGTAATTCGTGGGGGGAATATCCGAGCAACCGGGCGGCCGATGCGTTGATTTTCGTAATCGTTCCATCGAATGACACCAAGAGAATCCCTGTAGGAACCTGCTCGACAAGACGGTCAAAAAGCTCGTGCTGGAACTGTAGGCTCTTTTTGTTAGTCAAAATCGATCCTCCATATCCTAACTAGGGATCATAATCGATGATTTTAAAGTAACAGGATTTAATAAAAAATAAAAGACTTCGACGGAAAATTCTTAATATTGTTCACGTGCGCAAAATGGCTCGCACCAAAAAGAGAGGGCGGATCCGCGCGGATCCGCCTATTCGTGACGATCGAGGAGCTATTCGATTTCCGCGAGCCGCACCGCGCGGTTTTCCTCCATGGAGCGGTAAGCCGCGAATACCATCTTCAGCGTAGTGAGATTATCCCGCAAGCTGTTCGAGGGCTCCCGATTTTCCTCGACCGACAGCATCAACTCGCTCATCGGCCCCATGAACGCGTGAGGAAACCAACGTCCCTCCAACGCAGGCGTAAATAAGTACCCCGCAGCCAGCCGCTCGGAATAAAAGCTCAGCGTATCTTCCCGCCCCACGGGATAGTTGTAAAGCGCCCCGTTCGTTCCTTTCACGACCCCCTCCGTCCCTTCGAACCGAAATGTCGCAAACCAATCGTCTTGAGGTTGGCGGTTGTTGTGGCTGTCGAAAACGAGGCCGCGGGCTTCCCCGGGGAATTTAATATGCAGGAGCGTCCGGGTTTCCCCGACATATGGCTGACCGGGGAAGCGAGCGCCGTCGGCGTAGATCGATTCCGGAACGAGGCCGAGCACATACCGAATGGCGTCCAAATAATGCAAACTGTGATACATGATCTCCAGCGTCTCCATACGGGTCAGCCACTCCCACTGCTCCCACTGCGTTCTTACGTTAACCTGAATGGAGGCTTGGACCGGCTCGCCGATCCACCCCCGGCTGACGATGGTTCGGCTCGCACCCATCGACGGAGCCCAGCGCATCTGCTGATTGACGGCCCCTTTCACTCCCGCCTTGGAGAAGGCGGTGACGAGCGCGGCCGCTTCCGCATACTGCTCCGCCAGCGGCTTTTGGCACAGCACGTGTTTTCCGGCGGCGGCGGCTTCGGCGGCAATCCGCGGCTGGTATTTGGCGGGTACGGCGATATCCGCGAACTGGACGCTGCGGTCGCTTAGCAGCTCTTCCAGCGATCGATACGACTTCGGGATACCGAATTGCCGGGCGAGCGCCTCCGCTCGGCCCAAGTCGGAATCGAACACGCCGACGACGTTGAACCCCGCCATGCGGTAAGCGGGCAGATGACAGGTTTTTACGATTTCTCCCGCCCCTACGATGCCGATTCCTTTCGTTTTGTCCTGCGGAAGCTTAGGAGCGTAATCCAGATGGAGGATCTGACGGAGCGCCTCGGATTGCATTGCATCCACCTCAAAGGTTGTAAAATGTAGCGGCCGTCTTGCCGAACACCGCGGCCAGCTCCGCTCCGGAATACCCCGATAGCGCGCGGTTCGTTTCCGTCCAAACCCGCATGTAATCGTCGCTGAGCAGCGATACCGGCCAGTCGCTTCCGAACATGAGCCGGTTTGCGCCGAATCGGCTCATGGCGAAATCGATGTACGGCTTCAAATCGTCAGCCGTCCAGCCTTCTCCCGCCGCCGTATTTAACCCGGAAATTTTCGCGTACACATTCGGATATTCCGCTGCTCGCGCGAGCTGCTCCGCCCACGGCTCCCACCCTTTCTGCCGAATCGGGGGTTTCGCGAGATGGTCGATGACGAGTTTTAAGTCCGGCACGCGTTCCGCGAGCGTCGGTACATGCTTCAGATGATTCGGAAACACCGCCACGACGTCGAACGTCATGCCGTAAGCGGAGAGCGCCCGCAGTCCCTCGATGACCGGTTCCTGCAAAACCCAGTCCGGGTCGGGTTCGTCGTGAATCAAATGGCGAACTCCTTTAAACAAGGAATGCTTCGAGAATCGCTTCAGCCGTTGCTCCGCTTCCTTCGGTTCAAGCAGGGGGACCCACCCCACGACTCCCCCGATCCACTCGTATTGCTCCGCTTGGCGCAGCATGTAGTCGGTATCCTCCGCCGAGTTCGCGGATTGGACCAGCACCGTCTTATCGATGCCGGCAGCTCTTAATTGAGGCTCCAGCTCCGCCGGCTCGATCGTTCGGTAGATCGGGCCGTGTTCGGGCCGCAGCCAAGGATAGTCAACCAGCTGTAGGTTCCAGAAATGTTGATGCGCATCCACTCTCATCGCGATTCCCCCGGCGGCTCCGCTACGGCCGGAGCCCGAATTCTTCGGTCAGGCTATCATTGTGTTCCCCGATTTTCGGCGAACCGACGGGCGACGTATACATTTCGCCGTCGATTCGAATCGGGCAGCGCGTCGTCTTCATCGTCGCGCCGTTCGTCCGCGACACGCTCTGCACCATCTCAAGCGCCCGGAAAGCCTCATGCCGCAACAGCCGGTCCCAATCCAGAACGTCGGAGCACCAAATGTCCGCCGGTTCGAGAACGGAAAGCCAATGCGCCGTCGTGTTCGTTCGCAGATGCTCCTGCAGCGCCGTCTTGATGTCGTCGCGCCGCGTAAACCATGTGTTCGGGTCGTCGAATGCGGCAAGCTCCGGACACGCCAGCAGCTCCCCGAGACGCCCGACCGGGTTCATGGCGATCGCGATATAGCCGTCCTTCGTGGCGTAAATGCCGTACGGCGCGCCCAAATAAGCGTGTGCGTTCCGAACCCGGCTGCGCTGCGGCAGCCGTCCGCCGTCGTTCAAGTGGGTGGTCAGCACCTCGAACTGGGTATCGAGGATCGACTCCAGCAAGCTGACCTCCACCAGACCGCCCATGCCGGCGACGCCGCGGCGAACCAAGCAGGCGAGGATGCCCTGCACGAGATGCGCCCCCGCCATCATATCCGCGACGGCCAGTCCGAACGGCACCGGCCCTTGATCGTCGTCGCCGGAGAGCCAAGTCAGTCCCGACAAAGACTGAACGAGCAAATCTTGACCCGGCTTGTTTTTCCAAGGCCCCTCTTTGCCGTAGCCGGTAACGACGCCGTATACGATGCGCGGGTTGATCGCCTTGACGCGTTCGTAATCGAGGCCGATCTTCTCCATGACGCCGGGACGGAAATTTTGGATCAGCACATCCGCTTTGGCGATCAACCGGCGCACGGCCGCCAAATCGTTCGGTTCCTTCAAATTCGCGGAGAAGCTCAGCTTATTGCGGTTGATCGAATGGAACAGCGTGCTGTCTCCGTCGAGCTCCAAATCCGAAATATACAGCCTACGGCACAGATCCCCGCCGTCGGGCCGTTCGACTTTAATCACCCGAGCTCCTAAATCGGCAAGCCGAAGCGCCGCGGACGGTCCGGACAGAAATTGGCTGAAATCGAGAACGACAAGACCTTCGAGCGGCTTCATCGCGGCGCCTCCTTCCCCGACCGAATCGACTCGGCGTACAGGCGGTTCAACCGATCCATGACTCGGTCGACCGAACCGCCGTACCTCAGATACTCCTGAACCACCGCTCCGGCATGGTCTTGGAATTGCAAATACCCGTCATATCTCGGGCGAAGGTAGGCGCGCTCAAGCGCCGGATAGGTGGCTAGGAAATAGTTGCGGGATCGGCGGTTCGTTTCTTCGTCCAGCCACGCGGAACAATGGCCGGGCTGTCCGCCGCTCTCCGCGTACAGCGTCCGTTGGATTTCCGGGGACGCAACGTACCGAACATAATCGAGCGCGGCCTGCAGATGCGGCGTCTCGGCCGAAATCGCGATGCCCGTGCCGCCCAGCGTGCTGCGCAGCGGACCGGACGAGCGGAACGCAACGAGATCGCCGAAGTCGAGCACGCGTCTCGCGTAACCGGGGCGCGAATAGTTCGAATACCCGTACGCGAAGGGGCAATACAGCCACTCGTCGGTTTGGGTCATCGCCTCGTATACGGCTATCGGGTTCCAGTCGAAGATCCGTTCGGTGCATTTCGCAATCAGCTCGCGATACGTGTCTAACGCTTCGGCTGCGGTTTCGCGGCTGACGACTTGCTCTTCGGAGACGAACGGTTCCTCCCCGACCGCCAGGCAAAACATGTAGAAATTCATCAGGGTGTCGATCGGAATGCCCGGCAGCACGACCTTCCCGGCGTCGGCCAGCTCCAGCAGCTCCTCCCAGGTGGACGGAGGTTCGAAACCTTCCCGCTCCATCAAATCCGCTCTCCTGCTGGACACCGGAGTCGCCGCATCGATCGCCAGCGCCGATTGATATCCGTTGAAAAGGTAGCTGGGATGCGACGCGCCGACGGAGTGCTTGCGCTGATCTTCCAAAAACTCGTCCGGCAGATGGGCCGCCAGATCGACCAGCGCGCGTTGATTGGCCGCAAAGCCCGCCCAGGGATGATCGATTACGATCAAATCATATTGTCCGGTCAGCGTGGAAATCGGATAATCGGCGAATTCCTGCAGCGACCGCTTTTCCCACGTCATCCGCACGTCCGGATGCATCTCCGAATACCGCTGCGAGGTGGCGACCATCGGCACGTAGCCGCGCGTATGGTTCCAGGTGATTCCTTTCAGATGTACGACCATGGTTCGTTCCCTCCGCTTAGCCCGTTTTCTTGACCAATAACAAATGCTCGCACGCCAACACGATGTCGCCGTGCTGATTTCGAATCTCGCAAAGCTCGCTGACGATACCGTGATCCGGCCGTTTCGGATGCTCCTTCTTTTCCTTAATCGTCACCTTCACCGAGATCGTGTCTCCGATGTATACCGGCTTAATGAAGCGGAGCCGGTCATACCCGTAAGACATGGCCTCCGGGTTGATCTCTCCCGCCGTCAGACCGATACCGACGCTGAAAATCAAGGTGCCGTGCGCGATGCGCTGCCGGAAAGGCTGCGTCTTGCACCATTCCGCATCCATATGATGCGGGTAGAAGTCCCCCGTTTGCCCGGCATGTATCACGATGTCGGTCTCCGTGATCGTTCTGCCCATCGTTTCGCGAACCGCGCCGATCTCATAATCTTCGAAAAATATGGACCGAAACATAGCTTCGTTCCCCTTCCTTTCGTGCCGTTATAACCGTTCATGCCCCGGGCGATGCCGCGGCGCTCGGCGGTGCGGCAGCCTCTACGCGCGCGTCCGTCTCATCACCACGATGTCGCTGCGGCGCGATTCGGGCTGAACGCTCCTGATCTGAAGCCGCCCGTTCCGGTAGCTGCCCTCCACCACAGTCTGGTATGGCGCATGGAGCTTGAAATCGACATCCCAACCGTCAGGCCACGCCGGCAGTAAATAAATCGTTCTGCCGCAGGTCTGCATAAGCATCTCCTGCAGACCGATCATGCCGGAGCCGCCCCAGTTGTGGTCGGGCGTCCAATCGTGGCCGGGCCCCCAGAACGCCGGGAACCGGTGGGGACCGTCGGCCAATTTTTTGACGGCGAATTCGGCCGCTTCCTCCGTCAACCCCAGCATCGCCGTAAAAATATTGCCTTGATGCCAGCTGACGTGGTTTCTGTGCTGCGAATGGTACACGCTGTGCTGCCACGTATGGATCGCCGTGTTCAAGTCGGGCCGCCCGATCCCGTACATGCGGAACGGAAACACCGGGTACAGCTGCGGCAGCTCCACGTTCTGCACATGCGTCCAAGAAGCGGCCGGCGCGATCGTACGTTTCCCCTCCTTCTCCTCGTAAGGCAGCGGAGGGACGCGGCGAAGCATGTCGAGCCATTCCCGCTTCGCCGCGGAATCCGCCAACGCCTCGGGAAGCTGCAGCAGCTCCTGCAGTACGGCGGTCAGCCCGGCGATGACGTCCGCGGGGTTCGTCGCGTTCTTGAACGTCTCGAGCGCCGTGGACGGAGCGATGACCAGATGCCCGTTCTCGTCTAACTCTCGACCCGTCTCACTCTTATGCCGGTAACGGTAATGCCTATCGAAAAATCGGACGGCGCTGTCCACGAATCGCATATAAGGCCCGATCTCGCGCCCGCTGTAGCGGTAATGCTGAATTATCATGAAGGCGAAGTCGAGCTGATGGACGTATTCGTAGTTCACATAGGCGTTGTCCTCCACGCCCGGCTCGACATCGGGGGATCGGCTCCAGCCGTATTCCCTTCCGGTCGGCAATCCCGTATGATTCAGCTGCTCGGCGAAGGCGCAGCCTTCGTGGCCCCAATAGACCCGGCTGCGCAGCTCCGCGGTATCCAGCGCTTTGCGGTAAAATTCGAATTGAGGCGCCATCATGTCGAAGTCTCCGCTTTTCAGCATCGGCCAGTAGACGAGCCGCTGATTTTGCGCGGTAAACGTGCTCCCTCCCCAGCGCCTGAAGTCCGGCGTCTCGCCGCGGTAGTTTTCCCTCACGTACACCGGATCGAAAGTGAACAAGCCGCCGTTAAACTTGGTCGGCTCCGCGCCGTACGCATTGCAAGCGAGCATGAACCGAAACAATTGGTAGTTCCGCCCGACCTGCCAAACCGGATCGTTCGGGTCCGGCCGCTGCGGACGAATCGCGATATAGCTGCGCCGCCAAAACTCGGCCCACCACTGCAGACGCGCTTCCCTAGCCGCCTCAAGGTCCCGGTCGCCTTCCATCGAGCGCTGCAGCTGCCGCCGCCACTCCTGTGGATTCGGCGTCTGCGCCGTATGCAGGCGAATCGCGACATGGTGGGACCGCTCCGGCGTCTCGCTTCGAAGCGCCCAGCCCCGATAAGGGATTCCCGCATAGGCGTCGTGCACCTGACGGTACGGCGACATTCCGTCGCCCGTAAGCACTCCGCCGAACGTGAGATCCTTGGTCGGGTGATGAATGACCGATCGATAGGCTTCGAGCTGCTGAAGTGCGACTTCCTGATCGAACTTCAGCTCGGCGGGATCGTTCCGATGGTAAAAAACGATGCCGTTCTCTTCCCAGAAGACGCTGTCAGGGAGCGTATAGACGTCCCCCGGGTAGCCGATCAACGTCGAACAGGGATCCCGATCCGTCACCTGCCTTGGTTCGAATCGCCAGCTTTCGTAGCACGCTTCGAGCATAATCGGCGATTCCGACCGCACTTCCGCGTGAATGACCGGGCGATCCGGCTCCACCCATATCGAGAGGAGCGTCTCGTTCCCTTCCTCGCCGGCGGCGATGACGATCTCGCCCTGCCGCAGCTTCAGCGTTTGACGGAACGCGCCTCCGGGGCGGAACGGGCTGGGCGTCAAGCGCAGACGACAGCGGCCCAGCTTCAGCATTTGGCCGTTCTCGTCGATCGTCCCGCTTCGGGAGAAGTAGAAGAGCACATCCCCGCCTTCTACCCAAACGTTAAGCCCGACGTCGCAGCCGCCGACCGGCATCGAACCGGAAGAGTCGCCGCTCGGCGTTGTCCATTCGACCTCGTAGGATTGTAAAATCGCTTCGTAATCCATACGCGCCCGCCTCCTTAGAACTCCGCATTGTCGTAGGCTTGCTGCATAATTTCCAAGTACCGCTTCAGGTTCAATTTTTCCAACCCTTCCACGTACGCGTCCCATTCCGTATCGAGATTTTTCGAGCCGGTAATGAATTGGAGCGAGTTTTGTTCCACATAATCCTTGATATTCGTCTCCAGCATCGCGAATTCGTCCGCTACGGCCGGGTCGATCCAAACCGCCCAATGCGGGAACACTTCGTCCGGCTCCGCGCCATCGTACAGCTGGGTCGCCTGCTGAAGTCTGCGCTCGTATCCCGATAGCACGTAAATATCGTCGCCTTGCACCCAGCCGTCCCGGAACGACTTCGGTTGGTGGAATTGCGCGATCGGCCCCCACCCCGTGTTATCGGGCGTCTGGTTCGGCGTGTCCGGAATCGGCACCAACAGCGGCTCCGCTTCTTCGTTGAGCGCTTTATCCCCTTCGGACGGCTTCCTCCAATCCACGTCTTCCTTGCCGAAATAACCGAGAATTTGGCCTTCCTGCGTAAACAAGTAGTCGACGAGCTTGATCGCGGCTACCTGCGCTTCTTCGCTCGCTTTGTTCGTCAGGACGAACGAACCCCCTGGGGTGCTCGGGAAGCTATAGGTGGCATGAGCCGTATTCGGCCCCTTCAGCGGCGGCACGGGGTCGTACGATTTCGTATAATTCTGGTCGCTGACGAGGACGTTCGGATGCATGGCCGGTCCCGCGCCCAGAATCGGCGCGCTCGCGTTATTGCCTAGCTGTTGGTAGGCCTCCGCGTTTTGCGAGAACGTGCCCGGATCGATTAAACCTTCTTTATAGAGCGAGGCGATGTACGCCAGACCGTCTCTGAATTCCGGCTTGTTGGCCGCATAATCGACTTTGCCGTCCCGCAGCAGCAGCCGGTTGGTGCTGTTATCGTAGATGAATCCGTTCATGAAGAACGGGATCGGAAGCGTTTCCGGCCAAGCGATCGTACCGCTGAGCGGAATTTCGTCCGCTTGCCCGTTTCCGTTCGGGTCCTGCGTTTTGAACGCGGTAAGCACTTGTTTGAACTCCTCGGGCGTCGTCGGCATGTTCAAATTCAAGGTTTCCAGCCAATCGGTATTGATCCACATCTTGGCCGGATACGAGCAGTGATAACATTCGATCAATTGCGGAAGGCCGTAAATATTGCCGTCCGGCGCCGTAGCCATAGCCTTATAGTAAGGGTGTTCGTCCAGTACTTTCTGGATATTCGGCGCGTGCGCTTTGATCAAATCGTTCAGCGGAAGAAGAACGCCCTGCTTCCCGTACTGCAGCAATTCAGCCTGCGAGAATTTATCCAGCCAAGCGATCAGAAGGAACAGGTCCGGATAATCGCCGCTCGCGAGCGCGATTTTTCGCTTTTCCGCGGAAGCGGTTCCGTCGAACGTCGTCGTCGTAATCTCGAAATCGATATTGAACTTCTCCTCGACGTGCTTCGTGAAGGCGTTCGTTTCCAAATCCGTCTTGGCGTCCTGCGGCATAAACACGCGAATTTTCACCGGCCCGGCAGCGCCGGCGTCTCCCGAGTTCGGCGCCGAGTCCGCGCCGCCGGCAGCTTCCTGCGTCCCGCCGCCGGCGCAGCCCGCCAGCGCGAAGGCAAGCGTCAACAACAGGACAAGCGATCTTTTCATATTGACCATATCCACCGCTCCTTGTTTTTGGATGATTCCTTGTTCCCCTTCTTCGCCGTTCGATCCGATTCCGCATCTCAAATCCTTACCGCCGAGGAGCTTCACCCCCTTTCAGCGCACTCCCACCTCGCTTATCCCTTAACGGAACCGATCAGCATGCCTTGAACGAAATACCGCTGTACGAACGGATAAATCAGGAGCACCGGCAAACTGGCGACGACGATCAGCGAATATTTCATCAGATCGGCCATCTGCTGCCTCTGGAGCATCTCCGACGCCTCGAGATTGCCGCCGCTGGTCGTGTTCAGAATCAAAATATTGCGGAGCACGAGCTGCAGCGGGTGCAGCGCATCCGATTTCAAATACAGCAGCGCATCGAAATACGCATTCCATTGTCCGACGGCGTACATCAGCACAAGCACCGCCAGAATCGGCTTGGAAAGCGGAAGCACGACGCTCCAGAGGAACCTTAGATCGCTGCAGCCGTCGATCTCGCCGGATTCGGCCAGCTCGTCGGGGATCGACGTTTGGAAGAACGTTCTGGCGATAATGACCTGCCACACCGCGATCGCTTGCGGAATCAAGAGCGCCCAGCGCGTATCGATCAGACCGAGTCCCTTCACGACCATATAAAGCGGAATCAGACCGCCGTTGAACAGCATCGTGAAAATGATGAACATCATCAGCCCGGTTCGGCCGAAGAACGTTTTCCGGGACAGCGGATAAGCGAGAAGCACCGTAAGCGTGACGCTGATGATCGTGCCGAAGAAGGCGTAAAACAAAGAATTCATGTAGCCGTTGATCACTTGATCGTTCCGGAATACCACTCTGTAGCCTTCGAGACTGAACTCGACCGGAAGCAGCCATACCCGGCCCGAAGAGACCGCCATGGGGCTGCTGAGCGAAGAGCTTACGATGTAGATCAGCGGATACAGGACGACAAGCAATACGACGGAGAGCAGCACGTAGATGCCTGCAAGAAACAACCGGTCCCCCGCCGTCTCTCGAATGTTGGTTCGGCTGCGCAAGGACGCCGCCCCCCTTTCGCCTGCGAATTCGGTTCGATTGCTTACCATAAGCTGTTGCTGGAAACTCTCCTGGCGACCGCGTTCACGAGCAGCAGCAGCAGGAGATTGACGACGGAATTAAATAAGCCGACGGCCGTGGCGAAGCTGTAATTGGCGTTCAGCAAGCCGATTTTATACACATAGGTGGCGATGATTTCCGATACGCTCAAGTTCAATGGGTTTTGCAGCAAGTAAATTTTCTCGAAGCCGACGGCCATGATGGTGCCGGCATTCAGGATGAGAATGATCGTCGCCGTCGGCAGCAGGCCCGGTACATCGATATGGAGCATCTTCCTCCATCGGGAAGCGCCGTCGACTTTGGCGGCTTCGTAAAGCGAAGGATCGACGCCGGCCAACGCGGCCAAATAGATGATCGCGGAGTATCCGGCGTTTTGCCAGACGTCGGACCATACGTACACCGACCGAAACAGGGACGGATCGCCCAGGATATCCTTTCGCTCCATGCCGAATGCGGCCATCAGGTCGCCCACGATCCCAAGCCTTGGAGATAGAAACAAAATGATGATCGAAACCATCACTACGGTGGAAATGAAGTACGGAGCGTACGTCACGAGCTGTACCGTTTTTTTGAAGAAACCGACCCGCACCTCGTTCAGGCAAAGCGCCAGCACGATCGGAATCGGGAAAGCGATGAGCAAATGATACAGACTGATCAAAAGCGTATTTTGGATGAGGGTCCAGAACACCGGATTTTCGAAAAACAGCTTGAAGTGCTTGAGTCCCGCCCACGGGCTGCCCCAAATGCCAAGCATGACGTTGTAATCCTTAAAGGCGAGAACCGCGTTGGCGATCGGGATATATTTGAACAAAACGAAATACAGCACGGGAGGAATGACGAGCAAGTACAGCTGCCAGTGCCTTTTAAAGCTTTTAGCGGCCTGTGTCCACGGATCGGATTTGGTTTTTGTTCGCGGCTTCGTTTCGGCTGAGGCCATCATCGACACAAGGGGATCCCTCCTTCGGAATTGGGATTTTCACGGATGGTAGCGCTTTCTTTTCTTAGAATTCTAGCCGTGCATTCCCCTTTCGAAAAAGGTACAACTGCGTTTCAGCGTACATTTGGGGTGGAAAACTAGGGGACATTTGCGTTTTCAAGTGCATTTTCGCCGCATGCGGCCGCCCGTTCACTCCGCCGGTTTTCGGTATAGACTCGGCGACAAGCCGGTCAGCCTCTTGAACGCTCTTCGGAACGAATGGGCGCTGTTATACCCGGTTTGCCCGGCGATGTCGTCGATCGTCAATTTGGTGTTCGTCAGAAGCTCCACCGCTTTGTTGATGCGCACCTTTTCGATATAATCCGAAAGATTTTCGTTCGTTTTCTCCTTGAAGAGCCTCGACAAAACCTTCTCGGGACGACCGACCGCTTCCGCGACTCGATACAGATTCAGGTCGGATTCCATGTAGATCTTCTCGATGACCTCGATCACCTGGTGAATCGTCTCGTGGTCGCTCTCTTCCCTCTCCTCTTGGTACGCCTCGCAGAACGCTTCGATCGCTTCCTCCAATTCACGCTGCATCTCATCTACATGCTCCGACCACTTAACGTGCAAAATGCGCTCCTTCAGCGCGCTGAACTTGTCGACGTTGCGGAACGTTTTCTGGTTGAACATTTTCAGCAAGGTCCCCTTCAATTCGGTAATGAGCTGCTGCGCCATCTCCGAGGCAAGGAGGCGTTCCGCGAAGTTCATTCCGAAAATTTGCGACAGCAAACGCTTCGCTTCGCTCGACTCGCCGGATTTCAGCACTTTCAGCAGCCTTAGCTCCATGTCGATCGGATAATAATAGGTATGGGACTCCAGCGGCAGCATGTGATACCACAAAACCGCCTGACCATCCTTCCGGCTCAGGCCGTCCAGAGCCTGCCGAGCTTCGTCGAACGACAAGCCGATATCGGACCAATCGCGAAACAGACGGCCCATAGCGACGGAAATCGTCATGCGATAATCCGTTTCCATCGCGGCGCGAAGAGTGCCGAAGCCGCGCTCAAGCCGCGAAAGCTCCGTCTCGTCGGGCTCCTCTTCGTACATCAGCAGCAAGGCGATTTTATCCGCGTCCCAATACGTTAGGTGGTACCGATGCAGCCGAAGCTGCGGCAGCGCCTGCGCGATGATCAGCCGGGCGGCCTGCAGTTCGTCGAGAATTTCTTTGCTGTCCTCGCCGCCATATCCGTTCACCCGAATCACGCAGGCATATCCGATGGAAGCGCCGAGCTTGATGCCGACCTGATCCGCCATCGCTTCCATTTCCTTAGCCGAAGGGAACTCCCCCCGGAGCAGCCTTTTCAGAAAATTGTCCTGAAGCAGCGGCAGCTGCCGGTCGACTTCTTCCTGCAGCTTTTTGTTGGTGGTCATGAGCTCAGAAATATTGCCGTGAATAAAATCGTACTCGCTTTTGTTCCGCAGCGGATCCTGCCCCGCCTGCTCTCGAATGACCGCGACCAGCCGGTGCAGCGGAGCGCTGTTGCGGTACGCCAAAAGCAAACATACCGCGAGCCCGACGAACAGGGTCGTTACGGCGACGATGGCGGTCGTCCGGCGGATGGCGTGCGCCTCATGCATAACCGCAGCTTTCGGAATGCCGGCTGTATACGTCCAGCCGTCGCGGTCGGATGTTGTGGAAATGAGCAGCGTATCCCCGGAAATTTCGACTTGTTCCGCGGCCGCGTTCTCGGGAGCGATGCCGGTCCAAGCGATCATGCGGCCGTCTCGATCGCGTATATACGCCCATCCGCCGTACCGATCGGAAATGCTCCGGAGCATATTCGCGATTTTGCTCTGATCGATGGTGACGATTACCGTGCCCTGCGGTTGGTTGTAAGCGTTCAGGGGCAGCGACTGAATGTACGTAATGACAGAGACTTCCTTGCCGTTCCTTACGTACGGCTGCAGCGGTATGATCTCCCGATGATGGACCTCGTTCAGCATATCCCTCCATTGCTTCGGGGTAACCCCCCGGTATTGATGAAGCTGGTAAAAATGATCCGCTCGATAAAAGACCGAGCCCGGACCCAAAACGATATCCGAACGGTTCATGTAAATATAAAAGCTTTCCAAAAAGTCGTTCGTATGGCTGTACCCCAAGAGCTCATGAGACAGCTCCCTTAACGCGGTTACGTCGCTTCCCTCCCCATCGCCTCTTTGCATCAGCTGCCTCGTTAATCTGCGGTTCATCGCAAGTTGAATGGCGAATTGTTCGATTTCCGCAAAACGTCTCTCCAAATTGTCCTTCGTCTGATTCAGCACGAGTAAGCTGGACTCTACGGAATTCGTCTCGGCAATGTCGATCGATGTGCGATAAGAAATGATCCCCGAGATGAGCGGAATCATCAGGATCGCCAAGTAGGAGATTAAAAATTTGCGGAACACATGGGACATACGCGTTCGAAACACGATTTCACCCCTTCGTTACGGCATTGTCGGAAAAGAAAAACGTCCCATAATTTTCGTTAAGGGACGCTCTGTGTGGTCGAATATGTCGTTTTACGAGTCCGCGCCGCCGTCATCGGATACGGCCCGGAGGATGAAGACCTAATCGCCGCCGTATAAGATCTTCTTCCAATTACCGCTGATCATGGCGTACCCCTTTCTCGGCCGGCTGACGCTCGGCATGAGGAAGCGTACACTCGAATGAGGCGGCGCCGGAACCGGTACGGAATACGGCGTACCCGTCCGCAACGTGCAGGAGCTCGATCGCCGCGCCTTCGAAGCGAACGTCGTCCGCCTTCTCCGCCGGAATATGCACGATAGCGTCCGCGTTGCCGGGAATCTCGACCGCAACCGACAGCCTTCGCCCGCCGAGACGTTCCCAACGAACGCTTGCCCGTCCCGCCCGGATATCGGACCAAGCCTCGGCCCAGGCGACGTCGCCGACGACATTCGGTTTGATCGTGACGGCGAAGCGTCCCGTTTCGGGACGGTACCGATAGTCGAGGCCGGCGAGCCCGCTGTAAAGCCATTCTTCCAGGTGCCCCAGCATCAAATGATTTTGCGAGTTGCCGACGGTCGGACCGTCCCATGCTTCCGTCAGCGTGGTCGCGCCGTGCACGATCTGGTAGCCGTAGCTAGGTCGATCCGTAATCCTCGTCATTCGATACACGAGATCCGATCGGCCGCCTTGAGTTAACGCGAGAAGCACGTAACGATGTCCGACGTCCCCGGACGTCGTCTGATCTCCTCGGCCTTCGATATTGTCGACCAGTCGCTGCAGAACGGAGTCCCGGTATTCCTCCGGCACGAGCCCGACGACGAGCGGCATCGCCTGAGCGGCGTCGCTGCCGCCGCCGTACGTCGAAGCCGCGGCGTCGAAGAACTCCGCCTGGAACGCTTCGCGAATCGAGCCGCCGAGCCGCTCGAACGTCCCCGCGTCCTCGGCCTTGCCCAACAGGTTGGCTATGCTCCGCATGGCCATCGCGAGCCCGTAAAACATGGCGGTCTCGACGAGCGGAACCGGGGTGTTTTGCGCGAACCCCGGTCCTTTCGGACCGATGTCGTACCAGTCGCCGAGCCCCTCTTGAAGGATGTACCCTTTCGACTGGCCGTGCAAATACTCGAGGTACCGTTTCATCCCCTCGTAATGCCGGGAGAGCATCGCGCTGTTGCCGTAACGCTGCATCATCTCCCAAGCCGTCAGAATGAACGCGCCTCCCCAAGAGGCCGAGTCCCGGAAGATATGCCATGGTTCTTGGAAGACTACATATTCCGGCGCAGTCGTCGGAACCATCCCGTTCGGCAGCTGCGCGTCGGCGATGTCGTCCAGCACTTTGCCGAGCAACGCCTCGATATCGTAATTGAACATCATCGACGGGCCCATCAGGTGAACCTGCTCCAACCATCCCAGCTTCTCCCTGTGCGGGCAGTCCGTGAACACGCTCTTCATGTTGCTTAGAATCGCCCAATTGATGATTTCATGAATACGGTTGAGCATGTCGTCCGAGCATCGGAATCCGCCGGCGACGGGCGTATCCGGGTAAATCATTTGCCCTTCCAGCTCATGCAGCGTCGGTTTGCCGGCGGAGCCGTCGTCCAGCGCCCCGGCCGGTACGGCTCCCTCCACTTGCACGTAACTAAAGCCGTAATACGTGAATTTCGGACGCCACCGCTCGACGCCTTCGCCTCGTAACGTATAGCGAAGCTCATAAGGGGCGCCGGACCAGCGCTGATTCGCGGTGCCGTCTTCTTTCAACAGTTCGGCGGGTGTCAGCTTCACCACGGAGCCTTTCGGACCGCTGACCGCGATGGACGGCCAGCCGGAGAAGTTTTGCCCGAGATCGGCGACGAAGACGCCCGGCTTCGGCTGCGTCCAGCGAAGCGGATCGAACTTCCGCTTCACTTTGACCGGGGGCGCCGATTGGGCGACCAGCATGCCGGCCGGCGGCTCGACCTCGGCGGCCTCGACCCAGCGCGCGTCTTCCGCGAAGCCCGGCCGGTCCCACCCTTCCTGCTCCAGGCGGGCGTCGTAATCCTCCCCGCCGTAGATGCAGGAGAAGGTCAGCGGACCGGCGCTCGTTGTCCAGGTGCGGTCGCTCCCGATACGCTCCACGGTGCCGTCGGCGTACTCGAGGGCGATATCGACAAGACACCTCGGCGTGCCGTAGGAGTCCTTGAATTTCGTATACCGCCCGCCCGTTACATGGTAGAAGCCGTTGCCGAGCAGCACGCCGGCGGCGTTGTCGCCCTGCTGCACGAAATCGGTCACGTCGTATACCGTGTATAAAACGGTTTTATCGTAATCCGTCCAGCCCGCATCCAACTCGTAGTCGCCCACCCGGTACCCGTTCAACCGGAGCTCATAATGTCCTAGGCCGCTGATGTAAACCCGTGCTTGCCGGAGCTCGCCTTGGACGCGAAATTCGCGTCGAAATAAAGGCATCGGCCGGCCTTCGGCGCCGGCGGCGGGATCCCCGATCCATCGGCCGGCCCATTCCGCTGCGGACAGCTGCCCGGTTTCCCACCAAGCGATCTCGCTGTCCGACGCGCCGCCGCGATCGTCCCACACCGTCACGCGCCAAACATACCGCCGCCTCGGCCGCAGCGCCGCGCCTTCGTAACGAACGGACGTATGGCGTCCGCCCTCCACGATGCCGCTGTCCCACATGTCCGGCGCATCGTCCCGCAGCGCTTCCTCGCTGGACGCCACGACGATGCGGTAAGCGGTTAAACGGAGCGGCTCGCCGGCCGGCGCGGCGAAAGACCAGCCGAATACCGGCGCGGAAGTATCGAGACCGATCGGACAGGTCCGCCCATCCGTCCATAACGCAGCAACTTGCATCGTACCCATAGGTTCCGCCTTCTTTCTCTTACAAGAATGTTGTGTACGGCTCACTCACTCCGCCAACGTAAGCCGCCGCAATAACGACAGCGTCATATGGAAAAAGCCTTGGTCGTTCGGATGAAGACCGTCCGCGTAAAAGCGCTCATGGTGCGGCGTCAAAGCAAGGCCGTCGATATACTGCACATTGGGCTGTGAGCCGCATATGCGCTCCAGCCTCTCATGGATGCCGAAGAACGGGCCGCACGGCTTCCTATCGTTCAGGTCCGCGCGCCACAGCGGCGACATGACGGCGATCGGCACGTCGGCGTACAATTCGCTCAATGTGCCGATGAAGCCGTCCGCCTGTTCCTCGAACCGCTCGATCGAATCGCAGAGCGCCCAGTCGTTCGTCCCATACGCTACAGTAACGAGATCCGGACGGTACGGCAGCGCCGGATCGATCATGCCGGGGTGAAACACGAATCCGCTGATCGCCTGGTTGAGCAAGTTCATCCGCAGCTGCCTCGCGAGCAAGACCGGGTACGTCTGGGAAGGGTGAACGGCGTTCATCCCTTGCGTAATGGAATCTCCGAAGCACAGCAAATTTCGCGGGTGCGGCTCGGCGGGTTCGCAGGAGGCCCGCTCCGCCAGGACGAGCGCCTCGACAGTGACGCTGGCAAGGTACGGGAAGTATACCGTCACGCGCCGAGGCTTCCCCGGCTGAATCGGCAGGTCGATTGTCCATTCCCCGGCGCCTTCGTCGGTTACGGTATCTCCCGCGACCCCGACCAGTACGTCGTCGACGTACACGTCGAAGAGCAGTTGCTCGGTCGTCCCCGGTTTGATCGCCGCGCGGTAACGCATTCGAAGAAAAGCGGAATCCGTCCGAACGTCAAGACAAATTCCGGCGGAGTTATCGCAGCGAAATCGATGCGGCCGCCGCTCGAAAAACTCGAGCTGGGCATCGGTGAACCGCATCGGAAGCAGGCCGTTGCCGGCGTCGGCGACGCCGAGGCAGTTCCGGAACCATGAAGGCTTCATCGTTCCCCGTTCCCCTTAGGCAGCGGCTGCGAGGTCGCGACCGTAATGGTCCGGTACTCCGGCCAGACGTTGCACGTCCGATCTCCCTCCTGCGGTTTCCTGCAAGCCGTATAGAAATGATAGAGAATTCCGTTGTGCGTAATGACGGAAGGCTTGTGCGCGAATACCGAGTCCAGTTCGCCCTCCTGCCCGACGGCGATGATCGGGTCCGGATGTTTAACCCAGTCGCGTAAATTATCCGAAACGGCGATTCCTTCCTGCGCACGCTTGTAGTCGTACCCGAAATAGAACATCACCCACCGGTCGCCGTCCCGGAGGACGCACGGATCGCTGGCGAATCCGCAGTCCCATCCGTCCGGCGTCACCTCAAGGACCGGATTGCGCTCGTGGCGAGTCCAATGAAGTAAGTCCGTAGACGTTGCCAGCCCGGTTTGCTCGATCCATCGGCCGTGGTTCTGATTTTTGGCGTTGTAAAATAAATAGAAGGTCCCTTCATGTTCCAGCAGACATTCCTTATACAAGCCGCCTCGTTCCCACGGGTCTCCCTCCTCCGGCGTCAAAATCGGTTGTTCCAGCCGATTCCAGGTCAGCAGACTCTCATCTTCCGTCCACGCGAGGCCGATCTTCGCGGAGCCCTCCTCGTACCCTTCTCCCGGGTAGGAATGGTACGCGAGCCAATACTTCCCGTCCCACTTCTTGAGCGTTCCCGGTCCGTGCATGTCGTTGTCGCGCAGCAACCAAGTGCCGGCGATATTTTTCGCGTCCCATCCGGAGCCTTCGCCGCGGCGCAAGATCGTGGACAAGTGCTCCCAGCGCAGCAGATCGTCGCTGACGGCTAGCGCCGTTTGGTACCCCGCGCCGTCAAAGCCGACGTACATCATGTAGAAGCGATCATTGTGGCGGAACACGAACGGGCAATCCACGGCATGATAATCGAAGGCGCCTTGCACCCCCGAGCCGACCAGCACGGGCTCGTTCCATTTGTATGGCGTCAAACAGCTTGAAAGATCCATGGCCCATTCTCCTCTCCGCATGTAACCTGCAACCCGCTATTCCAAAGCGATACGTACCGGGCCGAACAATCCCCCCGACGGGAAGGCCGCCTGCCATTCCGGCCTTGGCGTCCGATCCCAGTACGTCACCGTCGGATTCGCCCCGACCAGACTCGTGGGACGTCCAACCTCATAATGCGTTCCCAGCGTGTTCGTCACTCTGACGCGCAGCCGATGCCGCCCTTCGGACAGCGTCCCTAGATCGAAGCTGTAAGGGCGCCAAACGCGGACGCCGAACGGCTTCCCGTCCACCCATACTTCGGCCGTTCCCCGCGCGTGTCCAAGATCCAGCGTCGCCGACGAAGCCGCCGGAACGTCGAACGTCGTTTCATATTCGACGGCTCCGCTGTGATGCGGAAGATGAAGCTCCGTCCGCCAGTCCCCGAGCTTGCCGGGGAAGGGGACGACGTCGAACCGAACGGGGGCAGCGAGCACGGCCGCCTCCGTTTGGGAGCCGTCCGGTTCGATGCGAACGGCGGCGATCGTGCCGGCCGCTTGCGGCGGGAACGCGACGAATCCGCTCCCGCCGGCGATTTCCTTGCCGCCGATCCAGACGCGCGTCCGTCCCTTCACCTCCAATGCCATGCCGCGAGCGCCGACCGGAAGCGGGAATCGCAGCCACACCGGCTTCCCCGCCGACGCGACATCCGCCATCAGCGGAAGCGGCGGCGATACCGGCACGGACTCCGGCATCAGCCACCCTACGTCCGGCAGCGGATGAGGGCGGGGATTGATCCAGAGCGACTCGGTTTCCGCGAACTGCAGGACGGCTTCATGGAGAATGAGCGGTTCGCCGCCGTGTTCATCGTGCCAGTCCGCGCCGGTGCAGAACGACATCGAGCTGCCGTCCGTCCGCTCGATGCGCCCATCGGCGAACACTTCCCCGTTCCCTTCCGGCAGCAGGAACGTCAATTCGTTGTCGCCGTCGCGCCAATAAGGCGTTATATCGACCTCTTCCTGCCCTTGGCGAATATACGGATTGAAATCGCCATGCTCCGTCACCGTCGCGCCGTTCACCTGCAGCACGGCGCGGCCGCGGGCGGCGAACACCATCCGAACTTTCCGTACCGGGCTGTCGCCGTGCGGAGCGCGAATTCGTCGCCGAAGGAAGGAATTCGCATTCGGCTTCGCGGCATAAATCCACTTCGGCAGCGGTTCGTACGGCGTCTCGCGAATCTCGAACCCCGCCCGCATCATGCCGCGGGCCCGCGCCTCCGCCCGCAGCAGCACCTCGTTCGGCCCTTCCCGCAGCTCGACCCACGCGGTCCGTTCCTCCGGACCGCCGGACCACTCGACGGGGCTCCCGTTCACCCAGCCCTCGAGGAACGCGTTGCTCTCCGTCCGGATCCAATATCGACCGGCCTTCGGCGCGACGGCGTGCGTACGCGCCCACATGATTTCGCCCTTCGCCGCTTCGCCCAGATGAAGGAACCTTCTCGGAACGCGCCCCATCCGACCGGCCCAGGAGCGGAACGCCAAATCGCCGAAGACGGTGCTGTATACGAGCGGCTTCGCATCGGCCGCACGGAACGAATCTCCCTTGCAGACGTGCCAATATGTCGATTCGCTCCACAGCCGCTCTTCCCAGCCTTCTTCCGTTGCCACCGGCAGATGCCAACCCGCGGCGATGCCGGTTTCCGGACCGTCCTCCGTGCGCACGAGCATCATCCGCCGCTCCGGCGGCATCGATCCCCGGGTTTCGTTATGCAGATCAAAGTCGCCGTACCGGTTATCCAGCGTCGGATCGACCCGCACCCTCCAGTCGGTCAACGTCCGGATTTCGCCCGTCGTAAGCGGCGCGCCGACTCGCGCAGGGAATCGATCGCCGGACGGCTGAACGAACTCGCCGTCCGCAGCGGCTTCCGTACATACGACGAGCGCCGCCGGCCAATCCCGGAACGGGACCTCGAGCTCGATCCACTCCCCATCGCGAACATGTGCCATACGTTGGATTCGGCCGCTTACAGGGTCCCACAACCAAGGGGTCCCCGCCGCCCGCAACCGGTACGCCGCCGGTTCGAGCGGCGCCGTCGATGCGTCGGCCGGCTGATGCATGCGCAGCAGCGCGCCTTCCTCCGGCAGCAGCAGGAACACGTCCGCGTCCTCCGTCTTTCGATGCAGCGACAGCCCCGGACCTTCGACTCGCTTCGGCACATGCCGCTCGATCAGCGCCGCCGCTTCCTCTGCGGTATCCACATAAGTCGCCCCCGGGATCGCCCCCTGCTCGCCGGGAGGAACGCGGACGCCGATCACAAGACCCCCTTGCCGCTGGAGCCGCCGTACATTCTCCAGCGCTTCCGCGCTCATCGCCGCCGTCCCGCACAAGATCAGCGCGCGGAACCGTTCGCCGGCGATCGTAAGCGAACCGTCCAGCGCTTCGGCGCGCTCCAGCACCGAATCGTCGACGATATCGAAGTCCAGATGCCGGCTGCGCAGCGCTCCCGGGTACTTCTCGGCGTCTCTTCGATTCACGGTTCCCGTCACGTCTCGATACACCTCGTGGAGGTGCGTCACGGTCTCGTTCGGATCGCGGTTGGACGCCGCCATCGGGTGTTCCCCCGGCTTCACGTCGCTGAGCGACATATACCCCACCACGGCCGAAGAGGGATAATGTACGGCGATATCGGCGACATGCGTTCCCTCGCTCAGCAGGCTGCACACCCGGCTGACCGTATCCGCGAACACGCCGTAATGCTCGAAGTAAGGCTGGCGCCACCCCGTATCGGGCGGAGCCCATTCCCACCAGCCGCCTCGGGTGGAGTAATACACCGCATGCGGACTGAACAGCGTCGCTCCGGCTTGCAGCCACGGCACGAGCCAGTGCATTGTCTCTTCGATCGTTCCGCCCCAGCCGCTGGAGTGGAACGCTTCGAGCCAAACCCGGGAGCCACCGTTCGCATGCACCATCGAAGCGTGAGGCTTGATTTCGCCGTCCATGTCGGAGCCGGGCGCATTGTACCAGCGATGCGTTCGGAAATAATCGAGATACAGCCGCTGCGCCCCATGAATGTCCGCCCGGCGCGCGGGACCGGCCTGATCGCAGCCGATCGCCATCCCGTACTTGCGATGCCACTCCCCCAGCGGGATGAAGAACGCCTTCTCGGCAAGCTCGGCGGCAATGCGGTACACGCGCCTTCGCACATCCGCGGAACCGGGCGAATCATCGAACAGGAGCGGAAGCAGCGGCAGCAAATCCTCCCCGTGTTTCCGCTCGTACTGCACAGGCACGTCGGGGGACCACAACGGCAGCGGGGGAAGCTCGTCTTGGAAGCTGCCGGCGATCGTCTTCCCCAGATCGTTAGGGAAGCGCCTCTCCAGCTCCCCATGCACTCGGTCGAGCAAAGCGGCGGCCGCCTCCGGATCGAGCCAGTTAAACCCCTGGCGCACGGCGGCATAGCGGAATTCCTCCGTCCGGTACAGCACTTGCGCCCCGGCCGGCAGTTCCTCCTCCGGGGAATAGCGCCGCAGCTGATACCCCGCGAACTCCGGGTTGGCGGCAACGAGCCTAGCCAGCTCGTTCGCACCGGAAAATCCGATCTGATCGTAAAACCACAGCCTCATTCCGAGTCTCTCGGCTTCCCTGAGAGCCGTTTCGAACCGCAGCCACCAGTCTTCGCTCAAGAAGACCGGGCTGTCTCCGCACGAACCGTACTGCGGACCGGTCGGCGCCAAATGAATAATGCCGATGTTGCGGAGCCCGCCCTCCCGGAATTTCCGGAGCTGCCACCGAATGCGTTCATCCGTAACCTCTTCCCCGCTCCACCACCAGAACGGTACCGGACCGAAATGCGGATCCGGTTCGGCGAAACGGCTTGCCAGCTGGCTTACCTTCGTCACAGAAACTCTCTCCCCCTGCTCCCTAGTTCTCTTCCCGAATGCGATACCGACGCCCGACCATCGTGGCGAACGTGTACAGCTCGTTATGGCTCGCCTGAAGCGGCACGCGATGACCTTCCTCGTCCTCGACGATCAAGGGAACGCCGCTCGCAAGCGCGCACGGTTTTCCGTAATTCGAAACTATCATCGCCTGCGCCAACCGGCCCTCGCGCCACTCAAGGTCGAGCGTGAATCCGCCGCGCGCGCCCAGCCCCTTCGCGGAGCCGCCGCCCCATGCGCTCGGCAGCGCCGGAAGCAGCCGGATAAAGCCTTCATGCGACTGCATGAGCATTTCCGCGACCGCCGCGACGATGCCGAAATTGCCGTCGATTTGGAACGGCGGATGAACGTCGAACAGATTGGCGTACACGCCTCCGCGCCAAAGACTGTCGTCGCCCTCCTCGACAAGCCGAAGCAGCCGCGTCACGAAGGCATACGCCCGATCCCCGTCGCCGAGACGCGCCCACAGCGCCGCTTTCCAGGCGAGGCTCCACCCCGTCCCCTCGTCCCCGCGGCGATCGAGCGCACGCGCGGCCGCCGCGAACAGCTCCGGCGTTTGCCGCGTGATCTGCCTGCCGGGATGAACCCCGAACAAATGCGCCATGTGCCTGTGGTGGACGTCCTCCTCTTCGAAGTCGAGGTACCATTCTTGCAGCTGCCCAGAGCTTCCGATGTTCATCGGATACAGGCGGGACCGCGCGGCGGAGAGCTGTTCTCGCAACGCCGCGTCCGTCCCGAGAATCGAAGCCGCCTCGATGCAGTTAGTGAACAAATCCCAAATCAAAGCCATATCCATCGTGGACGCTTTGCCGACCGCAGCCAGCCCCGCGCCCGTTCGAAATTTGTGCTCCGGGGACGTGGACGGGGCGGTAACCAAATATCCGTCCTCGTCCTCGTACAGCCAATCCAGGCAAAACAGCGCCGCTTCCTTCATAATCGGGTAGGCTCGCTCCCTGAGGTAAGCATCGTCCGGAGCGAAGGCGTAATGCTCCCACAGATGCTGCGAGAGCCACGCGCAGCCCATAGGCCACGTCGCCCAGACGGGATCTCCTTCCCCGTACCCCCCGCTCGGCGAGGTCAAACACCAAAGATCGGTGCAGTGGTGGGCCGCCCACCCTCTAGCCCCGTAAAGCTCGGCCGTCTTACGGCCGCTGGCCGCCATATTCTCGATAAAATCAAGCATCGGCTCCGCGCAGGACGATAGCCCGCAATTTTCCGCGAGCCAGTAGTTCATCTGTAAATTAATGTTGATCGTCCAATTGCTGCTCCACGGAGGCCGGGTTTCTTGATTCCATATGCCCTGGAGGTTCGCCGGCTGCGAACCGGGCCGGGAGCTTGCGATCATCAAGTAACGCCCGTATTGGAACAGCTGCTCGACCAATCCGACGTCGGCGGCGCCGAATTCGCGAATGCGATCGTCCGTATCTTTGTCGTCCCTGCGCACATCGCCGTCCAACCGAAGCCGAACCCGGTCGAACAAAGACCGGTAATCCGCCACGTGTCTCTCGCGAAGCCGCTCGTAAGGCATTTCCATCGCTTTCGCTAGCGTCTCCGCCGCTGACGCCGATGGGTCGTTCCCCTGCGTTCGCGGGGAACGGTCGTAGCCGTTGAAGCTGGTCGCCGCGCTGAACAGCAGCGTCACCGCGTCCGCTTCGAAGACGTGCAGCCCGTCATGATCCGCGACCGCCGTTCCGCCTTCGGCGACGGCGGCGATTCTGCCTTCGAACCGGATCGCCTCGGTCGTTACCGGATCTCCGTAAATCAAGGGTCGATCCGCGCTGACGTGATTCGGCGCCGAAACTTCCGGAGCCGCGCCGGCCATGATAAACATGCCGCCGGAGACGCTCGTTCGATGGCGCAAGGGACTGCTTAACCGCGCATGAAACGTGAGCAGCCCGGGACGGTCGCACGTCAGTCTCACGACGATGACTTGGTCGGGGTACGAGGCGAACATTTCTCTACTATAGCGAGCCTGACCCACGGTGTACTCTACCCTCGAAACCCCTTGCTCCAAGTCCAGCGTGCGCGAATAGTCCCGCGCGCGGCGGCCGTGCTCGAACGAGAGATGCAAGTCGCCGAGAGGCATGTAGGATTCGTTCCACGGGCCCATGATGTCTTTGCAGCGCAAATCCGCTTCCTGATAACGCCCTTCCGCCACCAGCCGCCGGACGTCCTTCACGACCTCCGCCGCCGACGGACAAATCCACTCTTGTCTCTTCCCGGACCACAGCGTGTCCTCGTTTAACGCGATTCGTTCGGACTCGATTCCGCCGAACACCATGGCCCCCAACCGGCCGTTCCCGATCGGGAGCGCCTCCGTCCACGCGTCGGCATGTTTCCCGTAACGAAGCATCATGCTTGCTGTTCCCCTTTCTACCCTACCCGTTCCGAAGTCAGCGAAACAAAAATCTGCGAGTCGAAGGACCGGCCCGCAGATGTTTGAGTGTGATGACGAGCGGGTTCGCCGCTTCTTATGAATTCGACGCTTGATTGACTTCCTCGGTAATTTGCTGCCCGCCAAGCTTGTTCCAGTTTTCTACGAACTTGTCGAACTCGTCCACGGACGATTCGCCGTAGATGATTTTCGTGAACGTTTCCAGCTCCAACTTATCCAACGTCGCTTTCTTCGTAGCCATCGTGGCGGTCGGCGGGGCGCTGAATTCGTTAAGCATCAACAATCCGTTGTCTACGTAATGTTCAACGACCGCGATCGAGCTTTCCGGTCCGAAAATGCGCTCGTACACCCACTGGGCGCGCTCGCCGCTGCGATACTTTTGAATGAAATCGTAGTAGCTTTTCTCTTCGCGGTTCAACGAGCTTGGATCTTGGGCTGCCAGCGCCGCGGAAACATTTTGGTAGATGCCTAGGTTTTTATTCGGCTTCAGGATTTTGACGGGCGCCACGTGGAACCCTTGTCCGGACGGCCCGAGGTACGTTTCCGCTTCGGTTTCGGCCGATGCCCCGTACAGCTTCTCGACGGCGAAATTCATCATTTTGACGAGCGCCTCCGGGTGCTTGAAATCGCTGCGCACCACGAACACCGTCGCATTCAGGATTTGGCTGTTGACCTTCGCCGGCTGATCGTCGGCCGAAGGAATCGGGTACGCCGCCCAATCGATATTCGCATCCGCCATCATGGCATTGATCGCGAACGGCGAAGCGAGCGGTCCGAAGAACATGCCGGACTTGCCGGACATGATCGTTTCGGATGCTTTCGCGACGTCCTTCGTTCCGAATTCCTGGTCGATGACGCCTGCTTTGTACAGCTCTTGCAGAGCCGCGAGCACTTGCTTCATTTCCGGTTGAACGCTGCCGTACACGAGCTTGCCGGATTCGTCTTTGATCCAAATCCCCGGGTGCGCATGGAACATATTCGCGAACCCGTTCATTTTAATCGTCCAGCCGCTGTCCAAATCTTTGTTCAATTGGAGTCCGAACGTATCCTTCTGACCGTTCCCGTCCGGATCCCCCTCTGTAAACGCTTTCGCAATCGCGATGACATCCTCCATCGTCTTAGGCGCCTGAAGGTTAAGCTTCTTCATCCAATCCGTGCGAATGTACATCATGCCCGCCGCGTCGATCGTTCCGCTGTAATCCGTAAGCCCGTACAGCTTCCCGTCCTGCTTTACCGGCTTTAAGCCGTCTCCGCCGGCATTGTAAAATTCCTTCAACAAGTCGGAGCCGTATTTCTCGTACGCCTCGGTCAAATCGGCGATTTTCCCCGCGTCGAGCAGCTGTTTGTACTGGCTGTGATTAACCGCGAAAATGTCCGGGAGGTCGCCGCTCGCCAAGGTAGCGTTCATTTTGTTGCCCGCATTGGCCCGTTCGACGATCCAGTCGTACTGCACTTTGATGCCTAACTCGTTTTCATACCCCTTCAACCAAACGTTGCTCTCCAACGTATCGCCCGGCGACAAGAAATCCTTGCCGTTGTCGTTAATCGCGGACCGGACCGTAATCGGAGGATCGAACTTGGTCAGCGGCCCGTCCTCCGCCGCCGGAGCGTCGGCCGAAGCGCCGGCTGCATCGGTTGGCGCCGGTTCCGCGGTCTGCGGTTGGCCCTCGTTCGTCTGGCCGTTCCCTGCGTCAGTGCCTGTTCCGCACGCCGTCGCGAGCATAAGCGCCAATAAGCTGACGGCGAGTAAGGTTCGTTTCCATCGATTCATCTGGTAAGCCTCCCTTTTCGTCTCTTGCGGTTACTTTCTATTTGTATTGTAGTTTCGCGCCGAGTCCCGAGGTAGTGGACGCTATTTACTTTGGGTATCTTTCGTTTACTTGTTTGCCGTTCGTCAACTCGACGTTCGATTGCGGTATTCCTGCGGCGTGCAGCCGACGCTCTTCTTGAAGAAACGGAAGAAATAATGCGGATCCGTAAAACCGAGCATCTCCGAGATTTCGTGCATTTTGTAATTTGTCGTTTGCAGCAATTGTTTCCCGCGCTCGATTTTCGTCTCCTGAATGTAATCCGAAAGACCTTTCCCGCAGGTTTGCTTATACCATCGGGACAAATACGAAGGGTTTAACGACACTTCCCTCGCGATTCGCGATAAAGAGAGATCCCCATGAAGATGATTCTGAATGTAATAATGAATTAAACCGATGAGATTCGATTCTTCCCTCTTGACGTTGTCGCAGCGTACGCTCTGCACCCATTCGAACAGCGATTGGAAAAACGCGACGACTTCCACCCAAGGCGTCTTCACGTTGAACTCCAACATGGCGAGCAAGTTCGCTTGCGAAATCGCGAGATCCTTCATGCCAAGCTCCTCCAGGCTGACAAGGCAATGCTTGCATAACGCTTGCAGCACGACCAAGCGGTCGAACGGATCGTTCGGTCCTTCCTCCGGAAACAGGGCGATGAGTTTCCTGTAAAACTCGGACCATTCCCCCCCGCCTTCCTCCAGCAAGCTTTGCTGTAATTTTTCCAGCACGTAGCGCGCCGACAACCTGCCGAACTGCTCCGCGTCCGCCCGATCGCCGTCCTCTTCCTCGCGCACGATCGTGAGACGCTCCGCTCCTCTCGATTTTCCGTTCAAGATAGCTAGGCGCAGACGCTGCGTTTCCCGCGCAATATTTTCGAAAGGGAAAAATGTCCCGCTGGCCGCCACGGACAGCGAGAGGCCGAACAAATCGCGGCAAACCTGCTGCACCGTCTCCAAGGTTCCATGCGTGAAATTCACCGTGAGCTCTTCCCGTTTGACAGCCCCGAAGAACGGTTGATCGATCGGTTGAATGAGCGCAAGCAGCGAGTTGCCGTCGTACTGCACGCATTTCACGACGGCTCTCGTGCCGAGCAGCTCTTCCGTAATGTTGCCGATGCCAAACAGCATCAAATCCCGTTCGTAACCCGGCTTGTACTTCCCCCATTCCTCGACGAACAGCGAGATGAGGAGAAGAGGTTCTGCCGCCTTGAAAGGGAGCTTCAATGCGTCTAACTCGTTCTGAACGCTCCGAAAAGACGACTTTTCCGTCCTCCGCACCAAATCCAGCACCAGCTGCCTCTGCAGCTGCGCGATCGCTCTCGGAAGCTCCCGATACAACCACTCCTGTTGGTGATAGACCGACAGCTCGTCCTTGACGATACTCAACGCGCGGTTTACCGCCGGCCCGATCGTATCCATGCCTTCGGTTTTCAGAATATAGTCCGTTACGCATGCGCTGCGCAACGCTTTATGAGCGTATTCGAACTCGTCATGCCCCGTCAGCAAAATGACCTTGCACCGAGGCCACTGCTTCTCGATCCGGTCGAGCAATTCCATGCCGTCCATGCCGGGCATGTGAATATCGCTCAGCACGACGTCGATCTTAATGGAATTCAGCCAAGAGAGCGCCTCCGTTGCGGAAAAAGCGGTTACAATTTCAACATCGGGCAGCTTCCTTTTCATGAAATACTCGTGAAGACCGTTCACGATAATCGGCTCGTCATCCACGATCATCAATCGATACATGAGATTCCGACTCCTTTCCGTTCTGGTGAAGAGGAAGCCTGATTTCGGTTTTCAACCCTCCAAGCGAGCTCCTGGACAAGGCAAGACCGTAAGGCGGACCGAATCGGATCCGCAGCCGGTGGTGGACGTTCATTAAGCCGGTCGTCTCCCCCTCCTGGACGGAATCGGACACGTTCTCCAGCTTGTTTTGCAGGCTCCGCAGCCGTTCGTCCGTCAGCGCGTCTCCGTTATCTTCGACAACGATCGCCAGCATCGTTTCATCCGCTCGCCAGCTTACTTTCAGAACGCCTTTTTCGGCTTTCTGGACCAATCCGTGATTGAATACGTTTTCCAAAACGGGCTGCAAAATAATGCGGGGCACCATAATCGAAAGGTAAGGCTTCTCGGGAAGCTCCGTTTCGACACGAATGCGATTGGAAAATCGGATTTCTTGGATGTGCAGGTATGCTAAGGAGTGCTCCAATTCGTTCGCAAGCGGTACCTCCTTATTAAAGTCGCGCGTCATAAACCGGAAATATTGACCCAGATATTCGGAGAACAATTTGATATCCTCCGTATTCTCGAGCTCGGCCATCTGCTTGATCGTAAACAAACTGTTGTATAAGAAATGAGGAGAAATTTGCGATTGCAGATGCTTGAGTTCCGCGTCCTGCATGCGGATGCGCTGCACATAATTATCTTCGATCAAGGCGTGCAGGCGCTGCTGCATAATATTAAATTGATTGTACAAATAACCGAATTCGTCGCCCCGCCGATGGTCGATTTGGTTCATGCGGCCGCGTTCCATCGCGCGGAAGCCGCGGATGAGCTTCAGCAGCGGCTGTTGGATCAGTTGGTAGATTCCGTATGTGAATACGAGAATTAATACGCAGGACACGACGGTCAGGCTTCGCATCCACCCGGTATATTGTTGAATCGGCTTTAAAAGCACATCCTTCGTAATATAGGTAACCAACTCGAAATCATATGAACGGCTCGTCGTCGAGTAATAGTATCCGTCTTCCGACTCCGTTCGAACGACGTTTCCGTTCGCCGCTTCTTCCCGAAGCGGGATATAGCTGCCGAACTCCTCGCGAAGCGTTTCATCCGAAACGATGACGGAGCCGAGGGCGCCGAACGCGAGAAACGCCCCGCCATGTCCTTCCTTCCGGATGGCGCGCAGCTGCTTCGTAAGCTCTTTGGTAGAGAGCTGAGCGACGAGCAGAAAATTCGGAGCATCCGCATCGCCCAGCAGCTCCGGCGTCGATTTTCCAAGATAATAACTGCCTTGATATTCCGAGATCGTGCCGGGAATATGAGCGTTGCTTGCCAGCAGCCCTCTCCACTCGCTGGCCGGAATATTCGTTATTCCCCCCCTGACCGATACAAGCTTGCCCAGCGAAGGGATATAGTAGCGCACATCCTCCATATAGGGACTGCTGGACTTCATTTGACTAATTTTCAAGAAAATATTATTTAATCTTCGATCGATTTCGTAGTTTGACATAATCGGCGCCATCGTACTGAAATCGGCGAGCTCCCCATCCAAAGAATACTCGACTAGCATGCTATTAATTCTGCCTAGTTCAAATTCCAGATTGGAATAATGGTAAAGAAGGACAGATTCGTAGGAACGTTCAATCTCCTCTCGCATCTGTCCTGAACTATTGAAGGTGAGCCACACGCTCAGCCCGTACAACGGAAGAATCAGCACGAAAAACGTCGAGATTAGCTTGAGGAAGATGGAGTTCCACTTCGAGTACATGCCATCGGCCGCCTTTGATTTTTTCCAATATGTTACCCCTTAACGCTCCCCAATACTAGACCTTTGACAAAATACTTCTGCAAAAACGGATACACGAGCAACACCGGGAGCGCGGCAATAAAAATTTGCGCCGCTCGTATCGTACGGCTCGAAACGGTTTCGAGAAGCTGCACCTGTTCCAGCGTCAGGTTCGTTTGCGGAATCGAGGTCTTGTTGAGCACCGACTGCAAATACGTCGCCAGCGGATAGTTTTCGGTCCGATTCATGTACAGCATCCCGTCGAACCATGAATTCCAATGCATGACTAACGTGAACAGCACGATCGTCGCCAAACTCGGCAGCGAGATCGGCAGGTACACCCGGACGAGCGTTTGGAAATGGCTCGCCCCGTCGATGAAGCTCGCCTCTTCCAGTTCTTTCGGCAAACCGCGAAGGAAGTTCAGCATAAGCAAAATATTAAACACTTGAACGCCCGTAGGCAGCACGAGAGCCCAGATCGTGTCCAGCAGATGCAGCTCCTTCACCACGAGGTAGCTGGGAATCATTCCGCCGTTGAACAGCATCGTAAATACGAAGATCCATGCGTAAAGCGTGCGCTGCGGGAACGTTTGGCTTTCCTTCGACAAAGGGTATGCCACCAAAATCGTCACCGCGGTGCTGATCGCGACGCCGAGTGCCACGCGGATGACGCTGTTCAGGAAAGAGGTCGTGAACTCGCCGCTCTTTAGTACGAAGCCGTAAGATTGCAATGTAAATTCAACCGGCCACAAAAATACCCGCCCCGTCCCCACCGCCGAGCTCGAACTGAAAGATACTGCCAGCACGTTCAGCACGGGGAACAAACAAAGCAAGGTGAGCGCCGATAAAACCGTGTAGTTCAACACAAGAAATATCCTGTATCTTGGCGTCGTAATATGCATTGAGCGCTTCCTCCTTTAGAAGATCCGGTATTTCGCGAATCGATAAGCAAGCCAATACCCTACGCCGATTAACGCCAGGGAGACCACCGATTTAATGAGCCCGATCGCCGCCGCCACGCCGTATTGCGTCTGCACGATTCCGATTCGGTAAACGAGCGTATCGAGAATATCGCCAGTCTCGTATACCATCGGGTTGTATAAGTTAAACACTTGGTCGAATCCTCCGTTGAGGATATTCCCCAAGCTTAACGTAGACATCAGAATGACGATCGGACGAATGCCGGGCAGCGTGATATGCCACGTTTGCCGCCCGCGCCCCGCCCCGTCGATCGATGCGGCTTCGTACAAGCTTTGGTCGATCGAGGTGAGCGCCGCCAAATAGACGATGGTGCTGAACCCGAATTCCTTCCATTGATCGGTGACCACCAATACGTACCGAAACCAATCGTTGCTGGAGAGGAACGGGATCGCCGAACCGCCGAGCCGTTTGATGATGACGTTCACGATGCCTTCGCTGGGAGACAGAATGTCGATCACGATTCCGCCCAAAATGACCCACGAAAAGAAGTGAGGCATGTACACGATCGTTTGAACGGAGCGCTTGAACAAGACGGACCGCACTTCGTTCAACAAGAGCGCTACGATCACCGGGACAACGATTCCAGCCGTGATTTTCATCACGGAGATGATGACGGTATTGCGAACGGCAGGGATGAAATCCGGCAGCGCCATCATGTACTCGAAGTTGCCCCATCCGTTCCATTGAATTCTTTCGAAGCCTACGATCGGGTTGAAATCTTGAAAGGCGATCGTTAATCCCGCCATCGGCAAATAGCTGAACACCGCGATTAAAAACAGGCCGGGTACGATCATTAGGTGCAGTTGACCATTTTTTCTTTTGAGCTTCGTGTGGTTCGACATGGCTTACCTCCTCCTATAGCATGATTATAGAAGGAGGGAAAACGAGGCCGGAAGTGGGCGATCTTTACATCCGGTATCTTTTGTTTACCTGCCGTTCGCCGCCGGCGACCGCAAAAAAAGCCCCCGGACCGGGGGCTTATGTACAACCTTATGGAAGATCAATTCGGAGCGCCGAAGACGGAGGCGTATTCCGCGATCGAACGCAGGATGGAGCTCGCTTCCTCGTCCGTCATGGCGCCGTATCTTTCGGCGGCGTCCACGATTTTCGGGAACAAGCGAACGTCGCCGGCGCTCGCGAACCCGACGACGTTCGGGAACGACAATACGAAATGGACGCACGCGTCGATCACTTTCTGTTCGTCGAACGGTTCATACCAAGTGGCGTAACGTTTCTGCTGGTCTTCCCCCCAAGGGCGCTTCGCGATCGCCTTGATGACGCGAACCGCCGCCCGCTGCTTGCCGGCTTCCTCCATCAGCGCGTCGAGCGCGTCCCGGTATTCGGGCATGGAATACATGTAATAATTCAACGGCAGCAGCACCGTTTCGAACGGATACCGCCGAAGCGCTTCCAAGTGCGTCGCCGGCGCTTCATGCCCGTGTCCCGTAATGCCGATATGTTTGACGATGCCTTCCTCCCGAGCTTCGACGGCCGCCTCGAGCGAACCGCCTTTGCCCGTGCACTTGTCCAGCTCCTCGATCGTGCCGACGGCATGCAGCTGGAGCAAATCGACGGAATCGACCTTCATCCGCTCCAAAGAGCGGTAAATCTCCTCTTTGGCTTTTTCTTTCGTCCGTTCCCCGGTTTTGGTCGCCAAAAAGATGTCGTTCCGAACTTTGCTGATGATCGGACCCATCCGCTCTTCGGCATTCCCGTAACTGGCCGCCGTGTCGAAGTGGTTGACGCCGTGTTCCAATGCGTACGTTATGGACGCATCGGCCTCCTCTTGCGTGACGCTCCCGAGGCTCGCCGCTCCGAACATAACGACCGAGCTTTCGTGACCGATCCTTCCCAGCGTTCTCTTCTGCATACTCGCTCCACCTTCCATCGCAGGATTCGAAACTTGGGAATATATTCGCGCCCCGGCGGACAAAATCCTTTATTTGGCAACGTTTTCCCGTTCCTCCGCTTTCGTCCCCGCATGCACCGCCTTCCTGCCGGCTTTCACAACTTTCAGCTGAGCAACAATGATGACGCTTATAATGACGAGAAGAAACCATGAACTGATTTTCCCGAAGCCGACGATCTGCCAAGCGTCGTGCTGGTCCGGATATTTCCAAGCGTCGAAAAACGTAGCGATATTCTCGGCTAACCAGATAAAAAAACCTACGAGGAAGAAAGCCAATATCAAAGGCATCCGGTACGTCGCATGCCGCACTCGGTAAATGATCCATGTTCGCCAAAAGACGACAACCACGATCGCCTTCAACCACCAGCGAATATCAGGGATATAATGATGGGTGAAAAAGTTCGAATAGATCGCCCCGCCCAGCCATCCTGCCGAAGAAAGCCCCGGCCAGCCGGTCATATCCATCTTCAGTCTGCGCCATACCTGGCACATGTAGCTGGCGACGCTGGCATACATAAACCCGCTGTAGAGCGGAACGCCGAACAGCTTCGTATATGCGGGCTCAGGATAAGACCATGATCCCATCCTGACCTTGTAGATTTCCAGCAACAAACCGATTAAGTGAAACACGCAGATCACTTTCAGTTCGTCGCGCGTCTCCAATCCGCTGCGGTACATGAAAAACTGCACCGCGAGCAGGGCTAGCAGAATGGCGTCATACCGGTACATGAAAGGGATTTCGATGTAACTCGACAGCGCTAAGGTTCCGAAAATGGCTGCGGGAAATATGCAGCTCATCGCCTGATGATAGCCGAAATGCAGCAGTTGAACGATCGAATGCATGAACGCCGTCTCCCATGGCCGACTTTCCTGCCGTTTCGGCTGACTCATTCGTCGCTTTTGTATTCCAAAATATCGCCGGGCTGACAATCCAAAGCTTTGCAAATCGCCTCTAGCGTGGAGAATCGGATCGCTTTGGCCTTGCCGTTTTTCAAGATGGAGAGATTGGCCATCGTGATCCCCACCCTCTCCGAAAGCTCGGTTACGCTCATTTTCCTTTTCGCCAGCATGACATCGATATTAATTATAATCGCCATAGCCTTCACCTCACACCGTCAACTCGTTTTCCGATTTAATATCGATCGCCTCTTTCAAGAGCTTTTCGAGAACAGCGGCGAATACGGCGATCACCATGGAGGCGAAAATGAGCACCAGTCCGATTAAGATGATGCCTGGAGCGTCGTCTCTCTCCGCCAGGAGATAAAACAACGGCAAGCCGATGACGTACAAGCCGGAGATGGCGGTCGCGCAGTATTTAATTTTCTTTAAAGCCTCTACGGATAAATCCGAGAAAGCTTTGTTCGCGTCGATGTAACCAAGCAGCTTGAACGCTTGGACCAGCGCGAAGTAAAACGGAATCGCGGCTGCGTACAAATCGGCGAGAACGAGATAGCGGAGAAACGGATATTCCGGATACAATTCCGCTGCGAAATTCCCGATCCCGGGCACCACAAAGATGCACAAAGCAAGAACCGGGATCCCGATCACAATGACAGCTGCCCTCAAAAAAAGCGTTGTTCCACGTTTCATCCTAAGCACCTCGCATTTGATTATGGTCTAGAGTTTATCATGTTGTTTATCGTTTATCAATAAATTTTTCTCGTTATGAGTTAATTGTTTGCTGTTCCAAAATAAAAAAAAGCAGACCGCGTTATCGCGGTCCACTTTATGATTCAACTTCCAGACTGCAGCAGCGGGTCGTCTTCCTCCTCGTCATAAGGGGGAAACACTGCGGGATGCAGCATCGCCGCCAGCTTGCGCATGCCGGTCAGCAGCCTCGGCGAAGGGCGGCAAAACAACGGCTCGTCGAGCGGAAACACCCTCCGCTCCTTGACGGCATCGATCCCGCTCCAGCCGTCCCGAGCGTAGACGAGCTCCGGCTTCACTTTGTCCGGTTGAATGCCCACCCATACAAGAGCGATCGCGCTCGGGTTTCTCTCGCGCACATCGTCCGTATCCGTCTTCACGCTCGGTCTCGGGTCGTCCGCGAAGACGTTGCGCGCGCCTGCCAGCTCGCTGATCTCCGTCAGCCAGTTTCCGCCGCCAGGCGTAAATACGGGTTTCGGCCACCATTCCCAGTACAGGCTGATCGGCTCTGCGACGCGTTGGCTTCGATCGCGGTAGTCTTCAATACACCGATCGTAAGCGCGGGCAACCTCGATCGCGCGCGGACCGCAGCCGATCGCCTCGCCGACCGTCAGCAAATTGTCGCGAATGTCGCTTAGGCTGTGAGGCGCGAGCGTGAGGAACGGGAGGCCCCGCTTCGTAAGCTCCTCGATGTTACGTTCCATTCCGGGCACCGACAAGGAGGCAAGGATCAGGTCCGGACGGAGCGCCTCCACGCGGTCCATATCGATGTGCAAATCGCTCCCTAAGCGAGGCAAGTCCTTGATCGAAGCCGGCCATGTCGAATAATCGTCCACGCCGACGAGCATCCGCTCGGCGCCGAGGTAACCGACCAATTCGGTATTGCTGGGGCATAGCGACACAATTCGCATGCGCACCCCTCCTATTTTTCGGAATCGCTAGTGTCTAGAAATGAACTATATCACGGCGATCTCCGGAAAGAAAGGGAGGAGCGAGATTCCTAGTTTTCTACAAACACGGCGTGCACATTCCCTCAAACCGCTTGAAATTTTCCGCGAAACGCGCCACGAGACTGCGCGCCGCCTCGTCGTAAGCGTTCGGATCGCTCCAAGTCGATTTCGGATTCAACAAATGTGCCGGCACGCCCGGCAGCGCCGTGGGATAAGCCAATCGGAAGAACGGATCGACGGCATACAACGCCTGTTCGATCGAGCCGTTCAGCGCGGAGGCGATCATCGACCGGGTATAGCGCAAAGCGATACGTTCCCCTACCCCGTACGGTCCGCCGGACCATCCCGTATTCACAAGGTAAACCCTCGTCTGATGCCGCTCGATGTTTCGGCCCAACATGTCGGCGTACACATTCGACCGAAGCGGCAGGAACGGCGCGCCGAAGCAGGTCGAGAACGTCGCCTCCGGCCGCGTGACGCCGCGCTCCGTCCCGGCCAGCTTGGACGTATACCCGGAGAGAAAATAATACATCGCCTGCTCTTTCGTTAATTTCGATATCGGCGGCAGGACGCCGAAGGCGTCGGCCGTTAAGAAGACGATCACGTTCGGATGGCCCGCGGCGCCGGGAATGACGGCCCCGGGGATGTGATCGATCGGATACGCCGCGCGCGTATTTTCCGTTATCGAACGGTCGTCGTAATCGGCGACTCTCGTCTCCGGGTTTACCGCCACGTTCTCCAGCACGGCGCCGAACCGGACCGCGTCCCAAATTTGCGGCTCCTTGTCTCGCGACAACCCAATGCATTTCGCATAGCAGCCGCCTTCGAACGTAAAGACGCCCGTCTCCGACCATCCGTGTTCGTCGTCGCCGATCAGACGCCGGCTCGGATCTGCAGAGAGCGTCGTTTTCCCTGTGCCGGACAATCCGAAAAACAGCGCGACGTCGCCGCTTTCCCCGACATTCGCGGAGCAGTGCATCGGAAGCGTGCCGCGGAAAGGCAGTAGGAAGTTCAATACGCTGAATATCGACTTTTTGATTTCCCCCGCATAATGCGTTCCGCCGATCAGAACGAGCTTTCGTTCGAAGGAGATGACGATGAACGTTTCCGACCGCGTCCCGTCCTGCGCCGGATCCGCCTGCAGCCCCGGCAGCGCGATGACGGTGAAGTCCGGGCGGAACCGGTCGAGCTCGCTCGCCTCCGGTCGAATCAACAGCTGCCGCGCAAACAAGTTTTGCCACGCATATTCGTTAATGACTCGGATCGGCAGCCGGTACCGGGGATCCGCGCCCGCGTAACCGTCGAATACGAACAGTTCCTTCCCCCGCATATATTCGAGCGCGCGGGAGTAAAGCTGCTCGACATGCCGCGGCTCGATCGGTTGATTCACGGCCCCCCAGTCGATATATTCGGACACGGCGGGCTCCGCGGCGATAAATCTATCTCGCGGCGAACGGCCGGTAATAGCGCCCGTCGCGACGGATAACGCCCCCGACGAGGCGATCGTCGCTTCGCGGCGGACAACCGCCAGCTCCACCAGCTGCGCCGCGGTAAGATTCCGATACATCCGGGCCGAACCGGACGGTCGGATCGATCGGAGAATATCCTCACGCTCGAAGGTTGTTTCCACGCTCATCGTCCCTTTCTTTTCATTTACGAAGGAATAAGATGTTTGCGGGCGCCTCCCGCCTCTTCCTTGACCAGGACCCATTCCGCGAGTTCGACGACGCGGCAAGCATAAGCCCACTCATTGTCATACCAGGCAAGGATCTTGACGTGCCCGTCGACCGCCTCCACCGACAGCCCGTCGACGACGGCGGATTTGCTGTTGCCTACGAAATCGGCGGATACGAGCGGCTCTTCCGTGTATCCGATATAATGCGCGTAATCCCCTCTGGCTGCGGCGCGGAACGCGGCTTTCACATCCTCGGCCCCGGCGTCCCGCTTCAATTGCAGCGTGAAGTCGGCGAGCGAGACGTCCTGCGTGGGGACGCGCACCGAAACCCCGTGAATCCGCGATGCGAGACCCGGTAGAACGTCGGCCAATGCCGAACTCAATCCTGTAGAGGTAGGGATAATCGACTGCGTGCACGCGCGCGCCCTTCGCAAATCTTTATGCGGATTGTCCACATGTTTTTGGTCCGACGTCAGCGCATGGACGGTCGTGACCCAGCCGCTCTGCACCCCGAAAGCGTCGTCGATGACCTTCAAAATCGGCGCCACGCAGTTCGTCGTGCAGGACGCTGCCGACAACAATGAATGCTGGGATGGATCGTAACTTCGGTCGTTGACGCCCATGACGATCGTGCGATCCATCCGTTGGCCCGGCGCCGTAATGATGACCTTCCTTGCCCCGGCCGCCAGATGTCCGCCAGCTCCCTCCCGGCGATTGAATTTGCCGGTCGCGTCAATCGCCAGCTCGACGCCTGCGTTCGCCCACGGAATGTTTTCCGGCTCCCGTTCGCCTACGACGTCGATCCACGTATCGTTAATGCGCAGCCGTCCTTCCGACACTTCGAACTCCGCATCCCAGGTGCCGTGCACTGTGTCGTATTTGAGCAAGTGAGCGATCGTTTCCGGCGGATACATGCAATTGATCGCTTTCAACTGCCGCGTCAGCCGCCCATGCATAAACATGCTGCGGATAAGCAGGCGGCCGATTCGCCCCATCCCGCTAATGCCAATCCCCATGGAAAAAACCTCCTTCTCTTTTATAGAAATAATAGCACACCTTTCCGTTTGTGACGTATTATATATTATTAATTGGACATATAAAACATTTTAATTGCGCATTAAACAGATATTATTGTGTTTTATTATGTTAAAAGACCTCCGTCCTCGCCCTAATCAGGCGAAACGGAGGTCTTCTGCGCACGACCATTATTGAGTTTGAAGGATCAGGATCCCGTTTTCATATCCATATCTTGCCGTTACATACGTTTCCGGGTCAAGGCCCGTGATCGCCGTAACCTCGATCTCGATGCTGCGATCCCGATCCATCGCCGATACCATGCTGTACGAGGCGTTCGGTACGCCAAGCACGCTCTTGACGGAACCGCTGGAGGAAATTCCTTCGGCATGCCAACGCATTACGGTCACATCCGGCCGGCTCATATGCAGCCCGGGGAAATGAATCACAAGCTCCTCCGCCCCATCGCCGTCCAGGTCGACTGCCCGAGGGGATCCCCATTCTTCGAAAACGAACCAGCGTTCTTGCGCGGCGTCGAAGTAGTAATACGCTAATCGGCCCGGTCCGTTGGCGGCCAATTCGACGGCGCCATGCACCGCGGACGTCGCTCCTTGTTCGTAGCTCTTGTAATCCAACTTGAAGAGCGCTCCCGTCTGTTCGCGTAGTTCGTCTTCGATGCTTGCCGAGAAACAAGCATTCGGGTACCGGTATGCCGCGTCTTTATGGTTCAACAGTACGACCCGTTCGTAATCGGCCCCGCATAATTCGCTTTCAGGCACTTTATACACATCCAGAACGACAGCATCCCCGTCGATCGAACCGAACGGCACGGTTTGCGTGTGCACCCAGCCCGCTTCCGCCCCTGAATTCACGAGGGGGATCCTTTCGACCGGCTCGAATTGGAGTTGTACGGACTCGGGGAATCGATAATCCGCCGTCTCCTCTCGATCGTTCCCTCGCTCGGATCGCTCGCTCCGTTCCCCACCGCAAGCGGCAAGCAGAAGACCGAAGACGGAACAAGCGATGAACAGCGCGTTAAGGAGTCTCTTTGGCGCGATCATGCAGCCCCTCTTTCGCGGTCGGAGCCGCCGCGGCCCGCCGGTCGTTACACGGAAAACAGAGGACGCGATGATTTTCGATCAGCACGCCGTCCAGGAACCCCTCTTTGCAATAGACCGGCTTCTCGCACTCGACGCATGCACCGATCAACTCCTGCATAACGACGCCCCGCTTTCTCAAGGATTCTTATATCGATTATATTACGATCCCCTTGAGGCGGTCGATACAACGCCGCTATAGTTCCAGCTTCGCCGCCTTCTCCTTAATATAATCGGCGGTACGAAGCGCGAGCGCCATGACCGTTTCCGTCGGATTCCCCGCGCCGGAAGTGACGAAGATGCTCGCATCGCACACGAACAGGTTAGGAATGTCATGGGATTGACCATATGAATTTACGACGGAAGCGCTTGGGTCGTCTCCCATCCGGCAGCCCCCCATTAAGTGCGCCGAATCCGATACGACGAACTCCACCTGCCCCTCTTCCGCCTCGAGAATTTCTTTCATTTTGTTCACCGCGTGGCGAATGAGACGTTTATCGTTCTCCCCGTAGCTGAACGTCACTTTCGCTCTTGGCAGCCCGTGCTCGTCCTTGTCCTGCGACAACGTCACTCGGTTTTCCGGATTCGGAAGCACCTCCCCGACCATAGTGACCCGTCCGTAATGGTTGTAATCCAGCATCGTCCGCCGCAGCTGTTCTCCCCACAACCATCCGCCTTCATGCTGCGCGATCGAGGTGGCGAACGAGACGGGGCGCGAGCCATGGGCGTGCAGCGTATACCCGCGGACGAAGTCGTTGTTCGGATCGGTGCGGTAAAAATCCTGCGTCGTCGCCAGCACCGGAGTGCCCTTATACAGGCGGATCTCCTTCTCGAACCAAGCGTACACGTCGTAGCTGCTGTGGGTCATGATCGCTCTCCCGACCCAGCCGCTGCTGTTGGCCAGTCCGTCCGGAAACTGCGGGGTAGCGGAATTCAGCAGCAAACGCGGAGTTTCGATCACGAAGGCGGATACGATCACCAGTTTGGCACGCTGCGTGTACGAATTTCCCTTATGTACGAAAGTAACGCCTTTCGCTCTTCCGTCCTTGCCCATGTCGATCCCCGTCACCATGCACTCGTGCAGCAGCTCCGCCCCCGCCTTAAGCGCTTTGGGAATATGGACGATCAAGGAGCTGTACTTGGAATTCGGCATGCAGCCTTGATTGCAGAAGCCCCGGTTAATGCAGGGCGGACGTCCCTCGAACGGCGCCGACAAAATGGCGAGAGGCGCTACGCTGGATCGGATGCCGAGTTTCTCGCAGCCGTTGCGGAACATGTACGCGTTCGGGCTGAGCGGCTCCCGTTCGGGGTACGGGTACGGACCGTGAAACTCTCCCCAAGGAAAATGTTTCGGACCGGATACGGCGATGTCGTTTTCAATGCGATCGTAGTAAGGTTCCAAATCCCAATAATTGATAGGCCAATCGTCGGCTACGCCGTCTATCGTGCGGGCGTTGAAATCCGCGTTATGGAAGCGCAGCGCCACCCCTGTCCAGTGGAGGCTTCCGCCGCCTACCCCGCGGCCGGACGTGTTGTGTCCCAGCTTCAACGGATCGCTGCCGTCGACGATTCGCGTATCCTGCCATCCCAAACTTTTCATCGAAAGCTCGTCGCTGGCGAAGTCGTCCTGCGGGTCGTATAAAGGGCCCGCTTCCAGAAGCACTACCTTCATTCCGGCTTCCGCGAGCTCCTTCGCCAGAATGCCGCCCGCGGTGCCGGCACCGACGATGACGACGTCGACTTCCTCGTTCGCATATCTTCGCTCCAGCATCAGCATCACTCTTTACTCGTTTTAGTAGGTTGCGCTTCCCATGGATCCAGAACACCAATTTCGGCGCGCACGTAACCGCGGGGGTACGCCGGACCGCCGTAGCCGATTTCCGACCACACGTAGGGATGAGAATAATAAGCCTCTACGGCGAGGTTGAGCCATTTTTGGAACAGCGCCGATTGAGGGACGCTCTGCCACACATGCTCCGGTTCGCCGCGGCCTTCGCTGATTTCCTTCAGCATCGCGATCTGCTCTTGGAGCGGGAGGTTCGGGAACGAATCGCCGAAACGCGCCTGCGTCGCTTGTTCTAACGCGGACAACCCGGACCGAACGAGCTCCCGCGCCGGGGGAAGTCCCTTCTTACGTTCGCTTTCGCCGATGCTGTCGGCGAGCGTTCGATCCATGTGCTCCACGACGAACTGCACGATCTCTTCGCGGGATTCGTCGACGAGCCGCCCGACGATGGCGGCAAGCCGCCGACCCTCCTCCGGAGTCAGAAACCGGAAGCTCCGCTTCGGTTCCAAGCGGCGCCGAACGATGCTGCGGGTATGCGGATCCCAGTGATCCTGTTCCTCTAACACATTGTAATCTCGATAATGGGAAACGACGGGCAGCTGCTTCTTCACTCGGTCAGCCTCCTTCTACCACATAACGCCGACCAGGCCAAAGACGGCGAGGGCGGCGAAAATCATCGGCAGCACGACCGGAGGGCCGATCATAAAGTTGCGCAGCTCGTAACCGCCGACCCGTCGGCCTACGCCGCGCCAGTGAAAATATACGCCTATTACGCCGATCAGCGCTCCTAACACGAGCAGCGCGAGAAACAAATTCAGAGACCAAGCGGACCGATAAAAGGCGAGCAGAACGCCGCTGACGAACAGCAGCGGGGAAATGATCACAGGAGCCCACATCGATTTGCCTCGAAAATTTTGTCTGTAATGGTAGAGCGTCACTTGAATGCCCACCAACAGGTATGCCAAACCGACGAACAAAATGATGACTCGGTTCAGGTTCCATACCGTCCAATTCATAGATCCATCCTCCTGAGCGTACGCAGGTACGAAAACATTCGGTCGCTGGTAGTATACCCCATGGAAAATTTTTTATTTCCGAGGTCGACTGAAGACCGAAACGGAGCAAGGCCGCCGGCGACACGCCGGCAGCCGGTTATTATTTTACGAGCAGGCAGATTCCCGCTGCGAGACAATACGCAGCGAACAGCAGTTCCCAAACGAGCGATCGCCTTTTCATCGGATGTCCTCCGGAACCTGCGCGGAACGCAAGACAGGCGCGCGAACGATCTTGTTCTCGTTGTCAGGGAACGCCGCCTCGCGCATTGCGTAGTCATATATCATCGCGATTCACGCTCCCCGGTTTATAACAGCATACGGCGCCGTCTTCACTGTGGGCACGGCGTCTGTAACCTTGCTGCGCGACTCGGGACATGGACCCACGTTGCGAATCGCGATCCATTTTCAACTTTACGCTTTCGCCTTTTCGAAACCATTGCTATAATTCTTAATAACATCAATTTCTACACGATAATGGCAAACCTGGTGAAAACCAGCGACGCAAAGCTATAGGGGCTACAGTGTACAACTACGCCAGCCAGCTGCCGAAAGTGGGTTCTATTCGACTCCCTTTGGTAAGGGAGTTTTTTATTTTGACGATGAAAGGACCGTTCAAATGCCGAAAGCTCTGCTCGTCGACGACTCCGCCTTTATGCGCATGATGATCAAAGACGTCTTGACTCAGGAAGGGTTTGACATTACGGAAGCTGAAAACGGGGTCGAAGCCGTTGCGTTATGTAAACTTATTGACTTTGACTTTATTACGTTGGATATTACCATGCCGGATATGGACGGGATCGCCGCGCTCGAGGAGATTAGACACGTAAACTCGAGGGCTTACATCGTCATGATGTCCGCGATGGGGCAGCAATTTTTCATCAAGAAGGCTTTGACTTGCGGGGCGAACGACTTTTTGATCAAACCTTTCACGAAGGAAACTCTTCGGTCCTACGTGCGGAAGGTACAATTTCCATAATCGGACGAGCAGCCCCGCCCAAACGAAAAAACAGCCTTAGTACGGCCGAGAACGCCGGACTAAGGCTGCGAGGTTTGGGAGGCGGCGCGATTATCCGCGCGAAGCTTGGATCGCCGCGGTCTCTTCCTCGTTCGGGCCGTAAATGCCGGGAGCGACGAGACCGGCTTGCCGCATGAGAATCGTCATTTGGCCGCGGTGGTGAATTTGGTGGCGGACGAGCGTCGTCAACACGCCGGCGTACGTCGTGTCGATGAAGCCGAATAACTGCAGCTTCTCCGCAAGCTTCTCATCGCTCCACTGCTCCTTCAGCGCCTTCGCGGCGGACGCGCTTAACTGACGATACGCCTCCGCGATGTCGGCGGCTCGAGTCGGCGTCGGCTGCCGATAATCCGGTCCTTCGAGCGTAACTCCGCTCGCGCCCAGGAACGCGCCGATCGAGCCGGCCAGATGCCAGCCCAGGTCGCCCAGCGTTCTCGGCTGCTTGTCCGATACCGCCTGCGAGAGCGAATCGTCCGTCAACGTCTCCAACACTTGCAGCGTGAATCTCTCTTCCCGGCTCCAGTCCGTCAAAAACTCTTGAATCGTTCGATACATGATTCCATCTCCCTAACGTTAGTCGCATACAAAATATACCACTTGTCCGAAGACGGCCGCAACGTCCGCGAGACCCATCTCCGCCGTCGTTTCCGGCTCAAGCCGGATCATTCCCATTTGAACGTGCGGCTCGCGACGAGGAACGCGCCGACGAGCCAAGCGCAGAGCACCGCCGTCGGGACCCACAGCTCGGCGATTCCCGCCCCCGCGTTCATGACCCCGCGAATCGCGTCGGACAGATGCGTAATCGGGAGCGACGCGACGATCGGCTGAAGCCATTCCGGCATGTTGCGCACCGGGAAGAAGACATTGCCGAGAAACATAAGCGGGAACGAGATCAGACCGGCAATCGGTCCGGCGCTTTCCGGCGTTTTGGCGAGCCCCGCGATAATAAACCCGATCGACATAAACACGAGCGTTCCGATCACGATATAGAACAAGGCAAGCGCCCACGAGCCTTTCATCTGCGTGCCGAACGCGAGGAAGGCGACGAGCAGCACGATGACCGCTTGCATGCCGTTCAGCAGAAGCCGCGCCGTAATTTGCCCCGCGAGGAACGTGCCCGCCTTCAGCGTCGTGCTCTGCATGCGGCGAAGCACGCCGCGCTCGCGCCAAGACGAAATTTGCCCTGCGACGCCGTTCAAGTTGCTGGACATGATCATCATCGCGATTATGCCGGGAACGAGAAAGTCGATATACCGCAAATCGAGCGATTCCACCGGCTTCGGCGCCGCCCGCACTGCCGGAACGTACCCCGTCATCTCCTTGCTGATGCCGTCGACGACGGAGGAGACATACTGCACGGCGAGCTCCGACGCCGCCATGTTTTGTTCATCGTAATACACTTCAATTTCGGCCGGCTGCCCGCTCGCGACCGCCGCGCCGTACCCCTCGGGCACGACGACGACGAGCTGCAGGTCGCCGTTCCGAAGCCGTTCCAACGCTTCCCCTTCCGCTTCGGCCGCCGCCAGCCCGAGCGGTTTCGCCGCGAGCAGCCGTTCGATCGTTCCGGACGACGCATCCGTTCGGTCGCGGTCGACGACGGCGCCCGCAAGATTCACTTGATTGCCGTTCCCGAGAAACGAGCCGAGCGCGAGCATGAGCAAAATCGGGAAAAAGAGCGAGAAAAACAACACCTGCCGGTTGCGGGAAAACAGCTTCAGCTGAGCTCGCGTCAACTGCCAATACGCTTTCATGACTCTCGCAAGCTCCTTCCGGTCATTTGGATAAACACGTCTTCCAGCGTCGCCTGCCGGGTGCTGAGGTCCGTCAAGCGGAGCCCGTGCTCGTCCGCTTGCAGGACGAAATCGGTCAGCGACCCTTGCAAATCGTCGGTATACAGCGCGAAGCCGTCCTTCCGTTCGTCCACCTGCTTCACGAATCGCACCGAGCGCATGAACGCGCGGAGCGGCTCCTGCCGGTCCGGCGGCAGCGTTTCGAATCCGGGGACGCGGAACTCGATCGTTTTGTCGGCGGACAAGCTGCGGACGAGGGAATCCGGCGTGTCGAGCGCGATCACCTTCCCTTGATCCATCAGGCAAATCCGGTCGCACAGCACATGAGCTTCGTCCATGTAATGCGTCGACAGCACGATCGTTTTCCCTCGTTCCTTGAGCCGCAAAATGATGTCCCACAGCGTCCGCCGCGCCTGCGGGTCGAGTCCGGTCGTCGGCTCGTCCAAAAACACGACGAGCGGATCGTTCACGAGCGCCAGCGCGATCGCGAGCCGCTGCTTTTGGCCGCCCGACAAATGCTTGACGCGGCCGTTCAGCTTTTCGGTCAACGCGACACTGTCGAGCAGCGGCAGCACCGGTACCGATTTGCGGTAAAAAGACGCGTACATTTCCGTAATTTCTCGGACGGTCAGCAGGTCGAACAGCGACGTCGATTGCAGCTGCACCCCGATGACCGCTTTCACTCGGTCCAGTTCCTTCAGGGTATCGAAACCGGCGACGATCGCCCGGCCGCCGTCTGGACGCCGGAGCCCTTCGATCATCTCCATCGTCGTCGTTTTGCCGGCGCCGTTCGGGCCGAGCAAGCCGAACACTTCCCCGCGCCGCACGCGAAAGCTGACGCCGTTTACCGCCGTGAATTCGCCGTACCTTTTCACCAGCCGATCCGCTTCGATGATCGTATCATGCCTTTCGTTCGGTTCGTCGGTATTTATAGATTGCCGGCCGGTTTCCATGCCGCTCCCTCCCGCTCTTGAGAATAACTTCCTGCCATTCCCAATCGTACACGAATCCGCAGTCGAAAACAAAAACGGACCGCGATGCGGCCCCGAACGAACGGCAAGCTCTTCCCGCGATGGGAAGAGCTTGCGTCTCGGCGCTTATTGCTCCAAGTTGCTATGTTTGCCGAACGCCGACGCGTGGTCCGCGCCGGTCAGCGCCGCGTAACGCAGGCACACGGCGTCGAGCAGCAGGTGCGCGCATTGGTCGAACAGCGAGCCGAGCGGCTGCACGCTGCGCCGCTCTCCTTCGCGCCGGTACTTCGTCGCCGCGGGCACGTGCAGCACGATGTCGGCGAGCTGCGCCAGGCTGGACGCATCGTCGGTCGTCACCGCCGCGACGGTGCCGCCCAACTCTCGCGCCTTGGCGCTTGCCGTCAAGACGGCCGCCGTCCTCCCCGAACCGGACACCGCGACCATCGCATCCCCCTTCGCCAGCGCCGGGGTAATCGTCTCGCCGACGACGTACACGACGGCGCCGAGATGCATCAAGCGCATCGCGAAGCTTTTCGCCATAAAGCCGGACCGCCCTTCCCCGACGACGAAAATGCGCTGCCCGCCGATCAAAGCCCGCGCAAACCGATCGACGGACTCCTCGTCGACGCGGTCGATCACCGATTGAATTTCTTCCAAAATCGTATTCATTGCATTCATCGTTATCCCTCGTTCGCACATAATGTCGCCATCGCTTGAAACGCGCGCGCCGCTGCCGCCGGATCGTCCGCCTGCGCAATCGCCGATCCGACGATCGCGATGTCCGGCCGCAGCGGGCCTAGCCGCCGCAGCGCCTCCAATGTGATGCCGCCGGCAACGGCCGTCCGCAGCCCTTGCCGCTTGAGCCGAAGCAGCGGGGACCGCTCGCCCGCGGCCGTCTGCGCGCTTCCGCCGGCCGATTCCTGCTCGTCTTTGCTGACGTGTACGCAAAATACGGCATCCCGGTATGCGGCGAGGCGCTCCCCTTCTTCCTCCGACGTGTGCAACAGGTCGATGATCGCCTGCTTCCCGCGCCTCGCAGCGGCGTTCAGGAACGCTTCGACGGTGACTGGAGGCGCTGCCCCCATCACCGTCGCCTCGTCGGCCCCGGCGTCGAAGCACATGTCGAATTCATACGCTGCATTATCGAACGTCTTCAAATCCGCGACGATGACGTGGTCGGGGAACGCGCGGCGAACGGATCGAACGCCGTCCATGCCGAATTGCTTGATCAGCGACGTCCCGACCTCGATCCGCTGCACGTACGGCGCCGCCTGACGCGCGATCGCGATCGCGCGCTCAATCGCGAGCCGGTCCAACGCCAATTGAATGTTCAAGCTTCGTCCCTCCCGCATTCGGTATAGCGTCTACTGGATTGTATGTCTGGCGCGGTTTCACCGCGATCGTCAGCGCGGCGGACAGCGCCAGCGAACCGGCCATGAACATGTACGAAGCCCCCGGTCCGCCTGTAACCGCATTCAAAAACCCGACGAAGTATGATCCTACGAAGGAGCCTAACGCCCCCATGCTGTTGATCAATGCCATGGCCCCGCCCGCCACGTTCCGCGGCAGCAATTCCGGAATCCATGCGAAGAATGGGCCGTATGGAGCGTACATCGCCCCGCCCGCGACGACGAGCAGCGCGAAAGACAGCCAGAAGTTCGAAGTCCCGAGCTCGAATGAACCATAGAACGCTAGCGCGCCGACGAGCAGGAACGGCCAAACATACGCTTTTCGGTTCAACCGTTTGTCGGAAAAGAACGACACCAGCAGCATGCCGATCGACGCCAAAACGTACGGAACGGAAGACAACCAGCCCGCCTCGACGATCCCGACCTGTGAAGCCTCCTTGATGATGGACGGCAGCCACAGCACGAACCCGTATACGCCGATGCTCCAGCAAAAATATTGGAGCGACAGTAAAATGACGCTGCGGGAGCGGAACGCCTCGCGGTAGTTTCTTACTTGGCGCATGCCCGCTTGCTCTTTCTCCAGCGCCGCTTCGATCGCGAGCTGCTCCTGCCGGCTCAGCCACTTCGCATCGGACGGCCGGTCGTCCACCAGCTTCCACCAAAAGAACGCCCAGATGACCGCCGGCAAACCTTCGATGATGAACATCCACCGCCAATTAAACGCTTCCACCAAATACCCGGAAACGACCGACATCCACAGCACCGTGATCGGGTTGCCTAATATAAGGAAAGTATTGGCTCTCGAGCGTTCCCGTTTCGTGAACCAGTGGCTCAGGAACACGAGCATCGCCGGCATGACGGCGCTCTCGACGACGCCGAGCAAAAAACGGATCGCGAAAAGCCAGTACACGTTCGTCACTAAGCCCGTCGCCGTCGCGCAAGCTCCCCACAAAATCAGGCACCAGAAGACGAGACGTTTGGCGCTTTTCTTCTCGGCGTAATGCGCCCCGGGGATTTGGAAAAAGAAATACCCTAGGAAAAATAACGCGCCGAGCAAAGACGAAACCGTCGCCGTGATCCCCAAATCCTCCGCCATGCCGGCGGCCGCGCCGAAGCCGTAATTGGCGCGGTCCAAATACGCTAAGCTGTACGTTATAAAAACAACCGGAATCAATCGAATCCAACGCGCCCGCGACAAAGCGGCCGTTTCGTTCGCGTTCATTCAGTTCACCCCATGTTCGAAGATAAACGATTCCAATTGAGCGCGGGTCGGCAGTCCGTCCTGATCCCCCGGCGCCGTCACCGCCAGCGCGCCGATCGCGTTGGCTCTGCGAACGGTTTCCCGCAGCGGCAGTCCATCCAGCATGCCGCTGATCACCCCGACGGCGAAGCCGTCTCCGGCGCCGACGGTATCGACGACGTTCGCGACGGAATACCCGGGCACGACCGCCTCCTCGTCCGCCGTCCGATAATACGCCCCGTCCGCTCCCAGCTTCACGACGACCAGCTTCGCTCCGCGCTCCAAATAAAACGCGGCGATATCCCGAGGCTCGCGATACCCGGTCAAGACGAACCCTTCCCCGACGCCGGGCAGCACGACGTCGGCTTGACACGCGAATCCGTTCACGACGGATATCATTTCCTCCCGGCTGTCCCATAACGTCGGCCGCAAGTTCGGATCGAACGACACGGTTCGATTCGCCGATTTCATGCGCGTCAACGCCTTCTCGGCAAAGGCGCGCGACTCTTTCGACAACGCCGGCGGAATGCCCGTCATGTGCAAATGCCGCGCCTCTGCGAAATACTCCTCCTCGAGCTCCCCCGCCTGCATGGCGCTCGCGGCCGAGCCTTTGCGAAAATATTGCACCTCCGGATCGCCCGAAAGCGTCTTCGATTTCAGCTGAAACCCGGTCGGTCTCCGCGGGTCGACGCGCACGCGGCTAATGTCGACCCCTTCGCCCCGCAGCGATTCGACAATATACCGTCCGAAAGCGTCGTCCCCGACGCGGCTGACCCAACCGACGCTGTACCCGAGCCGGGACAACCCGACGGCGACGTTCGTCTCCGCTCCCGCGAGCGCCATCGTAAAGCGGGAGACCTTATGCAGCTCCCCGACGTCCTCCGCGATGAACATCCCCATCGCTTCCCCGAACGTGACGACATCCCATGCCAATCGTTACGCCTCCTTGCTTTCTGAATATGCGAGTAGTCGAAGCCTTTCGATTTCCCGTCTCGCCGACTCCCGCAAATCGTCCCCTTGAATCGGGTATTCGATCGCCAAGGGAACGTGCTGCGGCAGCGCCGAAAGCACTTCCCTCCAGCTTGCCTTCGCGTCGTTCGGCAGCGCAAGCGCCGTCCAAGCGTCGCCCCGCTGTTCCGCATGTTTACAGTGGATATAAGCGACATGCTCCGAAAGCCGTGCCGCCGCTATCGCCGGCTCCTCTCCCGTCCAATGCCAATTGCCGATGTCGAAGGTCATCTTCACCGGAACGTTCCGCTCCCGGCAGGCGCGGAAGAAACGGCTCAGCATTTCGATCGTCCCTCCGCGTTCGGTTTGATCGTTCTCGACCGTAACGACGATTGGGCCGCTCGCGATCAGCCGTCCCAGCGCCTCCACATCCGAACGCGCGGGATCGAAACGGCCGAGTGATACTTTCAGCAGGAACGCCCCGACCCGCTCCGCCTCGTCGTAAGCGGTTTCCATTTCGCGCTCGTTCCACGTTCCGTCCGCTCTCCACATCTCCGCAGGAACCGAATAAACGGCTTGCAGCCCGCTGCGCGCGACGGCGTCTCGCAGCCGTGCCAGCGCCGGCTCCGGCTCCCCGATAAGCTCCCTCCTGATTTCGATCCCGTCGGCTTGAGCGTCTTTCAAAATCGTAATGAATGCATCCTGTCCGCGCGCAGACACCGTGTCCGCTCCGAACGCGGAAGCGGCGACGAAAATCGGCGCCATAGGTACTCCCCCTCTTTAAAGTTAATAAACCGGTTTAGTCGCTATTATAAACCGGTTTAGTAGCGCTGTAAAGACCGAAAAATGCCGCCTATCCGAATGGATAAGCGGCATTACGCTTCGACTTACTCGCCGAATCGGCAAGTTCCTCCGATTTTCAATTCGCAATCCATGATCTGCACGGTCGGTTCGACTGCGTCGGGCTGCTCGATTTTTAGAAGCAGTCTTTCGGCGCTGCGCGCGCCGATCTCGAACGTCCGTTGAACGACTCGAGTGAGCGGCGGCTCCAGCAAATCGGTCCAGGGGGAATCGTCGAACCCGACGATCGCGATGCGTTCCGGCACCTTGATGCCCGTCTCCTTCAACGCGCGCAGCGTCTCCACCGTGCTTAAGTCGTTGGAACAAAACAGCGCCGTCGGAGGCTCCGGCAAACGTAGCAGCTCCTGAAGCAGCGCTTTCAACCCGGAAAATTCGTCGACGAACCTGACGTATGTATCGTTCAACGGAATCCCGTGCGTTCGATGCGCTTTCGCATATCCCGCGTAACGTTCCCTCCGCGTAGACACGCGATGGATTTCCGGCGACAGCAGCGCGATGCGGCGGTGGCCTTGCCGAATCAAATGCTCGACCGCATCGAACGCGCCTTGTTCGTTATTCGAGTAGACACCGTCTGTTTCGATTCCTTCCGCTTTCCGGTCGACCAGCACGAGCGGATAGCTGCGCCTGACCAAATCGCCCAGCAGCTCGTTGTTCTCCCCCGTCGTCACGCAAATAATGCCGTCCGCTTGTTTGGCCAGCAGCATTTCAATATACCCGCGCTCTTTCCCGGGGTCGTCGTCCGCATTGCAGATGATGACATTGTAACCGTGTTGATTGCAGTAATCCTCGATTCCCCGGCACACAGCCGTTGAATAATAATGCAGTATGTTGGCGACGATGACGCCGATCGTCTGCGTTCGCTTCACCTTCAAGCCCCGAGCGAGCGTGTTCGGCTGATAGCCCGTTTCCCGGATCACTTTTTCGATTCGGTCCTTCGTCTCGGCGCTCATGAATTCGTACCGCTTGTTGAGATATTGCGAAACCGTGCTTTTGGATACGCCCGCCATCTTAGCGATGTCTTCCATTTTCACCCTTGGCATCGATCGATCCTCGTTTCCTGATTGCCCCTTTTCTCGTCGGCATCTATTATAAACCGATTTATGCTTTGGGGGAAGCTTGCGGTGTCGCCGGACCGGACTGCCTGATGGAACAGAAGCCCTGTAAATGCAATATTTTTATCGACTTACGACCCCCTGGAGTGTTTTGGCGGACGATGCGGGCAGCGTGTAGATCGTATGCGTATCCTTGATATTCATGAGCGAACCGGAGTTTTCGTTTATCCATAGGTAATACGTTTCCGCCCCGAATTCGATCTTGTATTCGGGGTCGACTACGTTGATGATTCCCGGGTACTTTTGCGCTTGGCCGATGGCGGCGCGAACGGTTCGAATCGCCTCGGCGTCCGTGATCGCGATCAAGGAATCGTTGTCGACCGACGAAAAACTCTCCATTTCATAAACCGTAACTTTTTGGGGCGAAGATGCGTTTCCGTTTGCAGCATCGCCGCTGTACGCGTACCGATTCCAAAGAAACACCGCTAATAGAAACAGCGCGAAAACCGCCGTTGCCGGTATGAAAGTTCTGCGAATCGTTTGCTTCACCCGAGTACGGATTACCATAGCGCGATCTTCTCCTTGAACGTTCGTTCGATTAGTCTTAACGGGACCATCAGCTCCATTGCATCTCCGATATAAGCGCCTACAGGATCGTGAATGGGTGTTCCGTTCAGCATCGCTTCATTCCCCCAGCTGCGGACGGTCAAGGTCGTACCATCCCGGATAAAGTCGGCCTCGTTCGTCTCTTCGTTCCACTGAAGAGAGGCTCCGATTCGCTTGGCGATGTCCTGTGCGGGCAATCTCGTTGCGTTGTAGCTCTCCACATCTCCCGGAGATGCGATGGCGTGCAACCCGTCGCCTGGAATCTGAAAACTGACGATGGAACCGGTCTTCGGACTCGTAAAGCGGAACGCGAGATTGTCCAGAACGAGAGAGGCCGATTCTCGCAGCGCCGCGACAGCACGATACATGGCATTCAGATCCGCCTCTGCCATCGGCCGCTTCAAGTCAACAACCAGATCGAAGGGAATTCCCGTAGTCCCGTAATGAGGAATCTGTCCCCGTATCGAAGCGAAATCATATTCACCCACCTTACAACAGGAAAACTCGACGGACGCATTGCTTGCGTATTCCTGTTGAACCGGCTGCAGAAGCGTCTCTACTTCCTTCGTTGCCTGCTTCTTCCATAACGTTGGCGCATAGTCGTCTGCAACCCCCGAATCGCGATCCTTGGCAGGAAACAGGTAGAAACGAAGCGAAGGATCGGATGTTGGATGCGCCGTGGCAACGAGCGGTTCGATGTTGTCCCATGCATATCGAACGGCCGCGATCGTCATTTCCTCGTCATAGGCGGCCGCCAAGTACCGTTCGGCCTGTTGTTCGAATCGGAATGTTTGGTAAAAGCCATGCTGGAATTCAAGGTAGAGCAAGAGGGGCAACAGGATCGATGCAACGATGCCCGACACGACGATTTTTCCGGCATATGGTTTCATGATGGGTCTCCTACCCTTCCGCTATCGGAGGTAATCATTAATTCACATACAATTAGACGTATCTATAAGATTTTTGTTCCCCTCGGTCGCCTGAATAATTTCCCCAAATAAAAAAGGCCCGGCCTCTATCGAGACCGGGATCGGACCGCAGCTATTCCTTTTTCGCTCTCGGCGCGCTTTCGAAGCCGGCCGATTTGTGCGTGCCGTCGCAGAACGGCTTATTGTTCGATGCGCCGCATCGGCACAGCGAGAACGCTTCTTTGTGCTCGAACGGATTGCCTTCCGCATCCACGAGCACTACCGGTCCGGTCACGCGGAGAGAACCGTTGTCGTTTACCTTGATCGTTACTTTGATTTCCTCTGCCATGAGTTTGCCTCCTATGTATTCAATTTAGACAAGAGTAGACTTTCCCTTACTAATATAGCATATATGCGCACAACCGTTTCATCCGCCGCGCAAAAGAAGAAGGGAGCCAACGTTGTCGTTTGCTCCCTTAGGGCGCCTTACAAAAACAAAAATTTAATGATTTGGAACGTAATTCCCGCGATCAACGCCGAGATCGGAATCGTAATGAACCAAGTCATTACGATTTTGCCGGCGACGTCCCACTTGACGTCGCGGAACCGTTTCGAGGCGCCGACGCCGAGAATGCCGGACGTGACGACGTGCGTCGTGCTGACCGGGAAGCCGGTCACCGTCGCGGTCAAGATGACCGAAGAGGACGTCAAGTCGGCTGCGAAGCCGTTCGCCGGCTCGATTTTGAAAATTTTCGAACTCATCGTCTTAATGATTTTCCAGCCGCCGACCGACGTACCGAGACCCATCGCCGTCGCCGCGGAAATCTTCACCCACAGCGGAACTTCGAGGTCGGTCTGCAGGCCGCCTGCGACCAGAGCGAACGTAATGACGCCCATCGCTTTCTGCGCGTCGTTCGTGCCGTGCGTGAAGCTTTGGAACGCCGCCGTCAAAATTTGCAGCGAGCGGAAACCGCGGTTCACCCGGCGCGGGTTGGCGCGCGCGAACAGGAAGTAAATGATCTTCATGACGATGAAGCCGACGACGAACGCGATAATCGGGGATAAGATAAGCCCCTTAATGATGCTGGTGAAACCGGACGCGTTAATGCCCGCGAAGCCGGCCGAGCTGACGACCGCGCCGGCCATCGAACCGATCAGCGCGTGGGACGACGACGACGGGATGCCGTACCACCAAGTCACCAAGTTCCAAATGATCGCGGCGATCAAGGCCGCAATAATGATCTGCATCCCGTGATCGAGCGTCGCCGGGTCGGCGACTTTGCCGCCGATTGACTTGGCGACGCCCGTGAACGTGAGCGCGCCGATGAAATTCAAGCTGGCCGCGAGCAGAATCGCGGTCCGCGGGCTCAGCGCCCTCGTCGATACCGACGTGGCGATGGCGTTCGCCGTGTCGTGGAACCCGTTAATAAAATCGAAAGACAATGCAAGCACGACGACGATGGCGATAATAATGAGCGATTCCATGTTACGCGTAACGCAGGAGAACGCTGTCCAGAATATCGGCTACGTCTTCGCAGGAATCTGTCGTCGTCTCCAGTCTTTCGTAAACTTCTTTCAGCCGGAAATCGTGGTACGGGTCCTTCGGGTTCGTGAAGATCGCGCGGATGCCTTCCCGCATCAGCCGGTCGGCTTCGTTTTCCAGACGGTTGATCTGCACCGTATGCTCCCGAATTTGCAAATACTTCTTCTGCGAGAGCAGCTTGAACGCGGTCACCATATGATCGCAGGACGACACGAGCACGTCGGCGAAATCCTTCATCACTTGATCCGTGAAGGTAATGTTCAAATAATCGAACCGCGCGATCGTCGCCTCGATCCCGTCCATGACGTCGTCGATCGTCGTCGCGAGCGTGATAATGTCTTCTCGGTCGAGCGGCGTGACGAACACCTGGTTCAGACCCGTATATATTTGATGGGTAATATCGTCCCCTCGATGTTCCAGGTCCTTTAATTCCGGTACATAATTGGCCGGGGGCTTGTCCCCCGCCATCGCGTTTCGGAAAACTACCGCTCCTTTGAGCGCATTCTCCGCGCTTAAGATCAGCATGTTGAGAAAATCCGTGTCCCCTTTTTTCTTGAACAGTACCAAGCCGAAGGCCTCCTCGAAAATGACCGTATCCATCATTCAAACCGATACGCGATCGATCGCGTTCGACACCCGTCGACAAAATTCTCCATTTATCGAGCGGGCGCCATTTTGAATCTTAACAAATTCTTAACATTAATGACAAGCACAAGTTTTACGCCCAGCGCGGACGAAGGCGATCAGACATAAATTCGACACAATCCTCGCGAAACCGCGATCGTTCACGTCTGCTGCGGCCAAGCCTCTTCGTTAGCTTGAGCATGGCAGGCAAACCCTATCCGCGGTTCGACGCGAACAACAAAAAACAACCCGCAGCGGATGCGGGTTGCTTCGATAAGAGATGTCTTTAAGAGACGGTTCGACGCGCAAGCTTCGGCTGCTCGGCTTCGCTCAAACCGAGCGTCCGCGACGTCGAAGCGTGAATTTCGCGGATCAGCTCCGGATTGTCCAGCAGCTTGACGCCGTACGAAGGGATCATTTCTTTGATTTTCGGTTCCCACGCCTTCAAGTGCTGCGGGAAGCATTTCTGAATGACCTCGAGCATGACGGATACGGCCGTCGATGCGCCCGGAGACGCGCCGAGCAGCGCCGCGATCGAGCCGTCGGCCGCGCTGATGACTTCCGTGCCGAACTGAAGCGTGCCTCTGCCTGCCGGCGTATCTTTAATAATCTGCACGCGCTGGCCGGCGACGACCAAATCCCAATCGTCGCTTTCGGCGTGCGGGACGAATTCGCGCAGCGCTTCCATGCGCTCTTCCTTCGACAGCATCACTTGCTTGATCAAATATTTCGTCAGCGGAACGTTCTTCACGCCGGCCGCCAACATCGTCACAAGGTTGTGCGGTTTGACGGAAGTGATCAAGTCGAGCATCGAACCGAATTTCAAAAACTTCGGCGAGAAGCCGGCGAACGGTCCGAAGAACAACGACTCTTGATTGTCGATATACCGGGTGTCCAGATGCGGAACGGACATCGGCGGCGCGCCGACCGGCGCTTTGCCGTACACTTTTGCGCGATGCTGCGCGACGACGTCCGGTCTGCGGCATACCATGAACAAGCCGCTGACCGGGAAGCCCCCGATGCCTTTGCCTTCCGGAATGCCGGACTTTTGCAGCAAATGCAGGCTGCCGCCGCCGCCGCCGATGAACACGAACTTCGCCGTATGCCGCTCGACGGCGCCGTTGCCGACGTTGCGCACCTTCAGCTCCCACCGGCCGTCGCGGGTGCGTTGAATATCGTCGACATGGCGGTTGTATTGAATGTCGACGTTTTTGGTCTTCAAGTGGGAGAACAACATCCGCGTCAGCGCGCCGAAATTGACGTCTGTGCCGGACTCGATCCGTGTCGCCGCGATCGGCTTCTGGACCGGCCGATCCTTCATCATCAGCGGAATCCATTCCGTCAGCTTCTCCGGGTCGTCGGAAAATTCCATGCCTTGGAACAGCGGGTTGGCGGACATCGCCTCGAAACGCTTCTTCAAGAACGATACGTCCTCTTCCCCTTGGACGAAGCTCATATGCGGCACAGGCGTAATGAAGTCCCGCGGGTTCCGAATCAAGTTGCTGTCCACGAGGTACGACCAGAACTGCTTCGAAACCTGATATTCTTCATTGACTTTAATCGCCTTGCTGATATCTATGCTTCCGTCTTTTTTCTCGGCCGTGTAGTTCAGCTCGCACAAAGAAGCATGCCCCGTACCCGCGTTGTTCCATTCGTTGGAGCTTTCCTCTCCCGCGTTGGCGCGTCGCTCGAATACAGTAATTTCCCAGTCCGGTACTAATTCCTTCAGCAGCGACCCTAAGGTGGCGCTCATGATCCCGGCACCGATTAAGATAACGTCTGTTTTCGTTTGTCTGTTGCTCATGTTAACCGTCCTTATATCGTTCGATTTGCAGAAAAGATGCGAGCATGCCCGTTCAGGCCCTTGGCAAGCCAAGGCGCCTCGTCGCGCATCGTTCCTGGATCAAATTTTAACCTTATCATAGTGTATCACTAAATATAGCTAATTACTATTTGATGATAGTTATATTCGTGATAGATATATGCTATTGGTGTGCAAAAAACAAACGACCGCCCTGCGTTCGGGCGGCCGCCGTGACTCACGTATCGATGAATCGGACCAGCTGGCTGTTGAATGATTCGCGCTCTTCCCAGAAAGGGCCATGTCCGCTGTAGGGGAACGGGACGAGTCGGGATGACGCGATGCGGCGATGCACGGCTTCGGCCTGCGCGAACGGAATGACCCGGTCGTGAACCCCGTGGGCGATCAGCGTCGGCACCGCCACCCGGTTCAGATCGGCGTCCAACGTTTCGTCCCGCAGCATCCCGATCACCGCCGCCGTCGACCAGCTCGCGGCTTGTAACCCCAAGTGGAAAAACCAGTCCGCGAACGGTTCGGAGACGAACTGGAAGAAAAATTGTTCCGTCACGCCTCGCATCATCTTCGGACGATCGGCGCCGGCTTCCGCCAGCAGCCGTTCGGCGGTTTCCGGGGTAAACCCTGTAGGCGCCGCCGCGGAAATAAGTACGAGCCGGTCAACGCCGTACCCGTCGTGCCGGGCCATGTAGCGAAGCGCGATCCCCCCGCCCGTCGAATGACCGGCCAGCGTAAACCGGGTGAGCCCCAGCGTCCCGACGACGACCCGAAGATCGTCGGCCAAACGGTCGTATCGGTACCCGTCGTACGGTTTATCCGACTGGCCGAACCCTCTCCAATCGATGCCGATGCAGCGGAAGCCCAGCGCGGGCAATACGGCGAATTGGTATTCGAACTGCTTATGGCTTAACGGCCATCCATGGAGAAACACGATCGTTCGCGTTCCTCTCGGATTGACATCCTCCACGTACAAATGCACGCCCGGCTCGACGCCTACCAAATACCCCACCCGGATTCCCCCGTTCCAGAAAGTCGCATCACCTAAAGATACTCGGCGTTGCCGCGGAAGATGATCGACGGTCGGCCGAACCGCAAATAAAAAAGCCCGCATCGGCATGCGGGCTAGACTATTCCAACGGATACCATACGAGATCGATCGGGAAATACGAACCAGCCGGCGGCGTAATTTCGATGTCGATGTACGGCTCGCTGCCTTCGGTGCGATGCAGCATATACACGCCGTCGAGAGCGGTAATGACGCCCGACGCGGGCGCGAGAATCATTTTTCCGTCGATCTTCAGCGCCCCTTTGAAAATGCCGCCTCTTGCGACCATGACGATCGCCGCTTTCCCCGGCTGCTTGACCCGAAGGTTGTAAAGCACGCCGTAGTTGCCGTAATTGTCGACCGTCTGCCCGCGGATCGGGTCGAACCCCATGACGAACGGGTCGTTCACATTGTCGCCGATCGTGATCTTTCGCGGTCCGGTCGCCTTCGTGACGGACGAGGCATCGGCCTCCATCCGAATGCCGCTCGCCGGGAACGTCCCGCGCACGTGGCCGGAGTAAGGAAGGTCGCGATAGGAAATCGCCGCCTCCATCGGGTCGTTCGGGATCATGGCCGCGAACGTGAATGTCACGTTGCCGCTCGTCTCGACATCGTAAATCAAGTTGATGCCCTGCCCCTTCGCCAGCTTCGGAAGATAGACGTAAGCTTTCGACTCCCCCGGGTTCACGGTCAAATCGGGCTTCTTCACGTCGCCGTCTAGGAAGTCTACCGACGCCTGGTAGCCGATCAAGTTAATGAATGTGGACGGATACACTTCGCCCTGCCGCGTCGTCTTGATCGTCACCGGTTCGCGGCCGTTGTTCGTCGCGACGATGGCGAATTGGACGTCGGCGTTCATCGCGTTGATGTGATTCGCGTACAAACGGGCTTTCCCGTTGACGGTATCCCGAAACAGCGAGCCGTACTCCACGATATTTTCGGGACTGTCGCTCACAAGCAGCTTTCGCGATCTATCTTGGCTTGCCGCGAACGGCATTCTTGACGCTTCCGTAAATCGCTTAACATCGGCGGACGCCAGGGAGACGAATGATTGCAACTTGGCATAGCGCATTTGGAATTCCAACGGGGAATACAGCGTTGCGTTCTCGATCGTGATCGTCCGAGTGTAAACGTCGCTGACATTCCCTTTGCTATCGGTGACCTGCAGGGAGACTTGATGCTTCCCCGGCGTATAGAACGCTTCCCGATTCCCTTTCCACGTTACCCACTGAATGCCGTCGCCTTCCGCGTCGTAGCTGAGATCGATGTATTCGACCTTTTCCCCCATCTTGTAGCTCGGCTTGCCGAACGTAAATTTGGCGACGGGCTTCGAGTTTTGACTTGTCGGCAGCTCCGGGTTCCACTGCGTATACGTCACTTCCACGCGATTCAGAACCGGATCGTACGCGTAAGCCGCCCCGATGCGATCCATGATCCACGTTAGCTGCGCCATCAATCGGCCGTCTTTGCTGATCTCGAACGTAGGCTGTAACGTCCCCGGCCGGCCGTCGACGACCGTCTTGCGCGTCGTTAGATCGATCGATACGTTCGTCTTCCCCGCCGTCAACTCGATCGTATTCGTCGCCGCTAAATAGTTCACCGGAAAACCGAACGTGTCTCCCAAAAATTTCACCGGTACATACATTTTCCCGTTATACACGTTGGCCGGCGAAGACAGCATCATGGACTTTCCATTAACGAAAGCTTGCGGCTTGTTGACGTACAACCAGACGCGCGTGACCGTCCCGGCCGAAGCGTCCGAAGCGAAGCCCGCAGAGCCCATCCATACCGAAAAAACAAGTGCAATAAGCAAAATCCGTTTTCTCATGTTGTTCAACTCTCTCTCCTCTTCCCATTCTGCCTTGTTATAGACGTAGGAAAGTCTCGAAAGTTACGTTGACCGTCGCTACATGCGAAAGGAATTTTCCCCCAGACGCGAGAAAGCGCGGAAGATCCGCTCTTCCGCGCTGTTCGCTTACTTCTCGATTATTTTCCACCGTTGATTGCTCCGCCCGTGCTCGTGCCATTGAATGACCGGAGCGTTGTCTTCCTCGCTCTCGGCAAATACGTCAAGCGCCTTCCCGCTGAAACGGTTGACCAGAACGAAAGAGTCCGCTCCGGTATCCTTGATGCTCCAGTGCTGGCTCTCGTGTTCGAACGGCGTCCATTGAACGATCCGCTCGCCCTCTTCCGTCGATCGATTCGGGGGGCACAGCGCTTTTCCGCTATGGCAATTCACGATTCTGTAAAACCCGGATTCGACCGCTTCGAACCGCCATTGTTGATTCGCATGGCCGTGACTGCCCAGTTGGATGATCGGCGCTCCGTCGGCGGTCGACGCTTCCGCCGCATCAAGCACCTTTCCGCTGCGAACGTTCGCGATTTCATAACGAGCATGCGGCTTCGGCACGAAAGCGGAAGAGCGCTGGCCGGCCGACTCCGCGTAAACCGCCGCTAATGTTTCGGCGACGCGAGCTACGTTGCGGAGGGCGCGATTCGTTTCTTTTTCGGTGTAACGCAAGCCCAACCGGGTAACGCTTGAATGGAATGGCCTTTTTAGGAACTTCGGTTCTTCATCGTCCCACGCATAGTACGTGGAATATTGTAACGCTAACTGCTGCAGATGCTCGACGCTGTCGATTTCCCCGCTTAAGAGCTGCTCATACATCTTCTTCCAATGCCAGTTTTCATCGTGCCTTTTGTCGGGGCGGCTGACGTGGGTAATCCATCCGACGATCACTTTGGATTTCAATTGTTCCAACGAACGGATCGGAAAATGCGCAAGCCGTAAGCCGGCAGCTTCTTCGTGCGCTGCGTCGCCGTTTGCGGTCACGCTATGATTGCCTAAGTTCAGCATGAGTTCCTTCGAGAAAACCAAACGACTGGGGATAATGACTTTATAAAAGGTTTCGTATTCATCCAAGCGCGCATGTTCCATCCGCTTCGGAATGAACAATTCATCCGGATTGTCGCCGCGGCAAGGGACGTACGTGCGCCACTTCACCTTCGTGATTCGATCGAGCGGAAGCCGCTCCAGCTCCGTACGCGGATTGCCGCTTTCCGCCGTAATCAAAAACTCGTCACCGTCAAGAGGCACGATGAGGTCGAAACTCTCGTCGCGGGCCGCCTCCCAGAGCAGCTTCGTCATGTGTTGAGGCTGCGAGTAGGCCGGATCGTTGCCGCGATTTCGCTTCACGGTCAACGGGAGCCCTTCCGCTTGCAGCCGTTCGAGAATCTCGTACGTCCCGTCTATACTGTCGTTATCCAAAATGATCATGTGGTCGACGACTTGCAAGTTAAAGCGGACGAACGACTCGATAATATCGGCTTCGTTCTTCATCATGGATATGGCGGCGATCCCTTTCGCTCGGGTCTTCCCTCCATAAACAATCATTTGAAAACGATGAAAATCCACGCCGAAACGATCGCATATTTGCAGCAGTTCTTCGAGCGCGCTGCCCCTTTTATTGAGATACAAGTCTCCGCCGCCAACGGGTCTCGTGTGCTTCACGACGGTCTCATCGATAACGGCCATCTTATCGGCGGGGTAGCCGAGGAGCTTGCCCCAGACGAAATCGATCCACGCGAAGGTCGTGATCTCGAAGGTGTGCATTAATTGCTGCAGCGCATATTGGGAGAAAATCGGAGCCATGACTTCGACGAAATTCGTATAGCGCAGCGAATAATTCCGATTTCTAATGGTGATCCAGTGCGAGTGGTACGAATCTTCCGTGATGGCCGGCTGCGCCAGCCATAATTGATGCTCGCGAAACATTCGGAACATGCGATTGATCGTACCTTGGTCGGCGCTGATGTCGTCGTCGCATAACCATACCGCTTCGTAACGGGAGAACAGCTCCGGCCGGCTGCGATACAGCTCGGCGAACCGCCTGAATTTGTTCTCGCCCTTCGCCTGCGAATAATAGTCGGCGTCCTCCGAATAGCGCCCTTCTTGATCGCCGTAATATTCGATATAGAGATCGAAATTCCGTTCTTCGGCACGGTTCAGCCACTCTTGATGCAGAGATCGGTCGCTTGCGCGGCAAAAAACGAGGTACGGTCTCAACGCGACCCCTCCGTTCTGTTTATCCGTTGGTTACAGGACATAGCGATAGTCCCACACCTTCTTCTGCTGAAGCATGGCTTTCTGCTTTCGGAACGGCTCCCATGCCGTCAGCAGCACCAGATGAGAACAGGAAGAAACGCAGTCCTCCAGCCGGTCGGCGTACGAGATCTTGAAAGAATACTGCTTACGAAAGTTGGCCGTCGCCATCGGGTCGTACGCCGTAATATTCGTGTACCCGCGCATAAGGAGCCTCTCGATAATGCCTTTCGCCGGCGTATCCCGAACGTCGTCGGAATCGGGCTTGAAGGATAGACCCAGAATGCCGATCGCGTCCTCCGGTTTCGCAGCGGAGGCGATTTCATCGACGATACGATCCTTCACAAGCTTATTGATCTCCAACACGCTGGCCAGCAGACTCGGCTCGTACGAATGCTTTCTCATCAAGGCGACGAGCGCCTGCGTGTCCTTGGGCAAACAGTATCCGCCGAAGCCGCAGCCGGGGTATGCGTACGTCGACATTTTCGCGGGATGACCGAACCATCTCTTATCTTGATGCAGCACGCTGAAGGCCGTCTGGATATCGATATCGCCGATCCGTTTCGCAATCAAAGATTGCTCGTTCGCGAAGCTGATCAAAGTGGCCAGCAGCGTGTTGGATAAATATTTAATATACTCTGCGGTTTCCGAAGACACGCGATGGATCGCTGCGCCGAAAGGCGTGTATACCTCCTCCAAGATGTCCCCGCTCCGCGCGTCCTCTTCGCCGATCACGATCCGATCCGGATGAATGAAGTCTTCCCAGGCAAAACCTTCGCGCAAAAATTCCGGATTGGCCGCGAGGCCGATGTCCTTGCCGACGGTGAAGCCTAGACGCTCGACGAACGAACGGATTTGATCGCGGGTCGTAGACGGCGGCACGGTCGATTTCACGACTAGGGCGACGAACTGGTCTGGATTCCGGCTGGAAATGACGGCTTCTATGGCCGCGAAGATATACTTGAGGTCCGCCTCCCCGTCGTCGCCGCTAGGGGTTCCTACGCAAATAAATACGAGGCGGCTGTCTCGCACCGACGACTCGAGGTCGTCCGTAATTTGAAATCGTCCGTTCTTCAGATGCTGCTCCAATTTTTCATTCAGCATCGGTTCGTAATACGGCACCTTCCCGTTCTTGAGAAGGTCCGTTCGAAGACTGTCGATGTCGTACCCGTACACGCGGTAACCCTTCTCGCAAAAGCCGAGCGCCGTCGTTAACCCGACGAAGCCCAGCCCCATGACCGTAATCATTCCGGCGCCCCCCCTTGTTTCAGGAACAGCAAGTAACGCCGCACTCCCTCTTTCACGTCGACGGACGGCTCGTATTGAAGCAGCGATCTCGCCTTGGTCAAATCCGGGCATCGGCGCGACGGATTATGCGTCAAATACGATTTGTCCTCCGAGACGGCGTACTCGATCGGAACGTGTTGTCCGAACAGTTCGGCCGCCGCTTCCCGGTATATTTCCGCCAAGCTTGAGACCGATATTTCGGGACGATCGATGCCGATGTTGAATACGTCGAATCGACCGTGCAGCATCGCTTTCAAATATCCGACCCACGCATCCGCAATGTAGCAGAACGTTCGGGTAGGCCGCCCGTCCGAAAACATGCGAATCGGTTCGTTGCGAAGCACCGCTTTCGCGAAATCGGCAGGAACGCGGGTGTCCGTAAGCCTCATTCCGGGTCCGTAGTTGTTGAAGGGGCGGACGACCGCGATCGGCATGCCGTACCGCTGAGCATAAAGGTAGCAGAGCGTTTCTCCGAAGCGCTTCGCTTCATCGTAACAAGCGCGGGGGCCGATCGTCTGCACATTGCCGCTGTAGGACTCAGGCGTCGGAATTTGATCGGGCGCGGGATCGCCGTAAATTTCGCTGCTCGAGAAAAATAAAAATCCTTTCACATGAGCGTCCCTCGACCAATCCAGCAGCCGCCGCAATCCCCACACATTGGCGTCCACGGTCTCGATCGGATACAGGCGGTAATACGTCGGAGAAGCGATCGAGGCCATGTGAACGATAAAGTCTACTTCGCCGATCCGCTCTAGATCGGAATCTTGCATTTTAGTAATGTCGAGATCCATGAATTCGAATAGGTTCGGATCCAAATGATGAATCCAATCCGGTTTTCCTAAACGGAAATTATCGATCGCCGTTACTTTTTGAATGCCGAGTTCATCCTTATATTCATGGAAGAACGATAACAAATAAAACCCGAGAAAGCCGGCGCAGCCCGTTACTAAAATGGTGGACCGGTTCAATTTCCCGCGTTCCTCCATAGACAATTGACTCATGATATATTTCAAGTCTTCATAATAAATCTGATTTTTATAGGGCGTTTTCATTCCCAGCCTCCTACTATTCGTCTAAACTCTTAAGACCGTCCTCGAGGCGGACGGACGCCTTCCAGCCCGGCAGCATTTCGCCGCGGTTCCAAGGGATCATGACTTGCCGCTGCCGGTACGGCTGGGCACCCCAGTCGACATTCAACCGTTTTCCCGTAATGTCTATATACAAGTGAATGAGGCTTTTCAGTTGGATCGGCTTGCCGGAGCTCAACATATACTTTTTTGAGCCGATGGTTTTATGTCGAACCACCATTTCCGCAGCGATCTCGTAGCCGCGAACGACATCGTCGATATGAACGACATCCAGCCATTGCTCTCCCGGCGTCATTTGCAGCCTCTGACCGGTTTTTGCAGCTTGAGCGAGCTCCGTAAAAATTTTCCTGCGCGGATCGTTCGGCCCGTACGTTTCGAACAAGGTGAGGGTAATGGCACGGACGGATCCCGTTTCCGTATAATAGGAAAGAATGGATTCGAACGCTTGTTTGGTTGCCGCATACAGGTTAACGGGATTGTAATCGTGCTGCTCGTAATGCTGTACATGAGTAGCCGTGTTGACGATGCAGACGACCCCTTCCATCCGCATCGCTTCGAGCAGCTGCGCCCCGAACAGCACATTGCTTTGCATGAGCGGTTCTACGAGATCCGGCTCATGGTTCGCGAGGACAAGCGACGCCAGATGAAACACCACTTCCGGCTTGGCGCTGCGCATAATGTCCAGCATGCTCTTTTGCGTGCCGTCATGAACGTGAATCGTAACCTGATTCGCGCCGGAGCTCAGGTTGTCAAGCTTCGACGTCGGTCGTACGATCGCATGAACGTTCCATCCGCGGTCGAGCAAATAACGGGTTAAAGAAGAACCGATATACCCGGTCGCTCCGGTGATCAAACAAGTGCGGCCGGTCGTCGTCTCGTTCACGAACCTCCCCCCCACATCTTCCAAGGGGCTTTGCCTGCAGCCCACAATTGTTCCAAAGTCGTTCTGTCATGCACCGTGTCCATCGGATGCCAAAAACCAGAATGCTTGTAGGCGAACAATTCTCCATCCTCCGCCAGCCGCTCGAGGGGCGTTCGTTCGAAAATGGTCTGGTCGTCTTCGATATAGTTGAACACCTCCGGTTGGAGGACGAAGAAACCGCCGCTGACCCAGCCGCCGTCGCCGCTCATTTTTTCAATGAACGCTTTGACTTTTCCGCCGTTCTCCAATGCTAAGGCTCCGAATCTGCCCTTCGGCTGGACGGCGGTGATCGTAGCGATTTTTCCGTGGGATTGATGAAATCTGGTGAGCTCGGTTAAGTTAATATCCGCGACGCCGTCTCCATACGTGAGCAAGAAGGGCTCGTCGCCTACATATTTCTGGATTTTTTTGATCCTTCCGCCTGTCATAGTTTCCAATCCGGTCTCGGCCAGAGTGATTTTCCAATGTTCGGCGTCGACGCGAAGAATATCATGGCTGCCCGTACCCGTATCAACGCGGAGATCTGCTTTACGGAGATGGTAGTTCAAAAAATACTCTTTGATCACGGAACTCTTATATCCTAAACAAATAATGAATTCCGTGATTCCGTAGCAGGCATAGATTTTCATGATATGCCACAATATGGGTCGGCCCCCGATCTCGACCATAGGCTTCGGTTTGTGCTGCGTCTCTTCGCTCAACCGGGTACCGAACCCCCCCGCAAGTATGACGGCCTTCACTTCGCTCACTTCCTCCCTGTAAAGTTACCCTATTACTATATGGTGGACGCGCTTCGGGGAAACGGGCTATACGCGCAATTTTAGAAGGAATAAACGACCGCGCATTTCGGGAAGTTGCTAGCCTGCATGAAACTAGCCGTATCACATTCCGGCTTTTGAAAATATACATGTAGAATTAGCGGACAATCAGAGGTGATGAAATGGCGGATCTCGGCTTTGAAATGATTCCGATACAGCCGTACGAGGATCAGCGCGGAAGCCTTAAAAAAATCATAATGAAAAGTCTTTTGCAAGAGGTTGCGGAAATCCAAGAAGTATATTTGCTCTATTCCGAAAAGGATAGCGTAAGGGGCAATCATTACCACAAAAGGACGCTGGAATATTTCACAGTGGTAAGCGGCACAGCGAAAATCACCCTGATGCATTTGGACACAAGCACGGTGAAAGAAATCTATGTTTCATCCCATGATCATCTGGTGATTAAAGTCCCGCCGTACGTCGCGCATGCGTTCAAAAACGAGGCAGATCAGCCGTTAATCATGCTGGCCGTTTCTTCCAAAGAGTACGATAAGCAGGATACGGACACTTTCCCGATGGAAATTATGAAATAAGCCCGCGCCGATGGAAGGAGAATGGTCATGTTCAAAGAAGTGTCGGTCTTGCTTCCCTACAAAGCGGACAACGGATGGAGAAGCGCCGTTTTTGAGTGGGTGATCCGCTATTATCGCGAGACAATGCCCGAGGCGGAGATTTGCGTGGGAGAAAATGCCGACGAACCCTTCAATCGATCGAAGGCGATTAATGCCGCCGCTCGGAAAGCCGCGCGGCGCGTCTTCGTTCTCGCGGACGGCGACGTCATTTATGACCCGAGTCTGCTCGTCGAAGCGATTCAAACGTTGTCTCACGCGCCGTGGGTAATTCCTTTCAACCGGGTAAGGGATATTACGAAGGAGAAGACGGAAGAACTTCTTCGGAAAGATCCTTGCTGGCCGCTGCCCGGATTGGATGAACGTTGCACGGAAGGGTATATGTCGGAAGCGTTCGCCGGGAAAATCAACATCTTTACTAGAGAAGCTTTTGAAAAAGCCGGGGGCTTCGACGAACGGTTTGTCGGTTGGGGCGGGGAAGACGATGCGTTCCTGAGCGCGATGAAGACGTTCAACGGGCCATTCGTAAGATTGAACAGAACGGTGTATCACTGTTGGCACCCGCACGCGGGACCCGACAGCAATCCGCATTACCAAGCCAATCTGGCGTTGCTGGAACGGTATCACCACGCTCATGGCAATCCGGAAGCGATGCGGCATGTCATTGGCAAGGAATTTAAATAACAATCGAGTAGGAGAGGGCGGCAAGCCCTCGACCTCTCACACCACCGTACATGCGGGTCCGCATACGGCGGTTCCTAAAGGTTAACGAATCTCAAGATAACGAAAAGTCAGACTCAATAGCCCTTGGTCGTTCCAGAAGG